>CAWVZW010000010.1:0-62276 GCA_963934735.1 uncultured Planctomycetaceae bacterium | reverse complement strand
CGGCGTGTTCGTGATCGCCATCGTCGTGATCGTGTTCGTGATCATGTTCGCCATGACCATGTTCGCCATGTGCTTCTGTAACGGTATCCGCTGCAGTGAGCTTCGCTGCTTTGTCAGCATCCGATAGTTCACTCCATGGACGATCACAGCCGGCACAACAAAACCCAACGAGTTTGCCGTTATATTCAGCGGTGCCACCATCTTCTGTAACTGGATTACCCATAATTGGGCATAGCTGATTTACGGGAGTAAGATTGACATCGGTGGCAGATGACTCCGGTTCGGATTCGGTGCAACCGGCAACGGAGATAACAAGGATTGAAAGTAAAGTAAGGTAACGCATGATAAACCTCTTTTATGAGAGTTGTCAAAAAATAGTATGTTTGCAAAACACTTGCAGAACGGGTAAATAAAATCCATTTGGTGCTATTGGTGTCGTAATAATACAACCCGGGCATTGGAAATATCCGCACAAGAAATACAGCGGATTGGCATTAACGGCGAAATCTTTTATGAGAGATGCCGAGCGTGATTTCGCTTAGGTCAGCCAGACACTTAGAACAATTTGCGCATATCGAGGCATACGGCTTGCTGTCATCGGTATGGTAACTTGGTTACGCTTCGCAGTGGCCAAGTATTGATCGTTGGCATTGTGCTGTATAAAACCGCAAACAAAGCTGACCGGGACAAGTTCGCTGAACACTATGCCTTGTGGCGGCAACCATGGTTCACTGTGTTGCACGTAGCATACGCATGACACAGCCTGCAAGCTGATTGTATCTGTGAGAGGTTCTTGTGGGCCAGCACAGCAGTTAGATGCAGTTTCAGCGACTGGCATTGCGCAAGCGCAATCTACCATTGCATCTATGCCTTGTGCACATGATGCATCAGTATTGTCGCACAGGCCATTTAGTGTCCAAGTTGGCGCAATCATTTGCAGCATAACTGCTGCTGCCATGATTGTTTTGTGAATTTGCTTATGCAATTCAATGAACTCCGTAAAACCTTGAATACAATTCGTACGGTTATAGTATAGGTTGGTTCATTTCGTGAATATGGGTTTTTTTGCTTAAAATGATTGTTTAGAGCATTTGCAGACGGTATTACGAGTTTTTTGTATTATCAAAAAGCGATTCAATAACCCTTTATTTCCTATGGTTTGGTGCAATATCCCGTGCATTTTGGACGATTTACGCTGCGAAGGAATGATTATTTCCGTGCCACAGCGAAAAATGAAAAGTGCGTAAAACTACTATCTCCATCAATCGTCTTGGACTCTATTGGCCACTCATCTTGGGTGTTTTATATATGTCTGGTTGCGCAATTAATCTACCCACACCTCGACACCCTCAAGCGTCTTTGATTGAACCGAGTCGTTCACTAGACGCTAATTCTGCCAATGAAGATCAACAGACGTCTGTTAACACTTCCGCTGCAAACGAAAAACCAACGACCGAACAAGCCCCGACTAAATCTTTACAAACACGGAGCGAATTGGAGCAATGGTCCCTAAAGTACAACAGTGAAATTCAACGATTGGGTTTAGCGTTTGAAGCAGCGACTGCCAAGACGCGATATGTCGATTCCCTACCAGACCCCAAGATCGGTGCGAACTTCTTTGGTCGTCCGATCGAAACCGCAACTGGTTCCCAGCGTGGCAATATCAGCCTTAGCCAAATGATCCCCTGGGTTGAAACACTTGATGCCAAACAACAGTTGGCAACCCTCCAAGCATTAGCCGCTAAGGCTGACTACCGAAGTGCTCGGTTGCAAGTGTTAGAGCAAGTTCGTGTTGGATGGTTCCGACTGTACTTGATTGAACAACAATTCGAGGTGACTAAAAACAATCAGCAAACGTTACAGTCGTTGATCGATGTCGCCACTTCTTTAATCGCGGCGGATAGAGGTTCATCACGTGACGTGTTGTTGGGCACTCTTGAACTTACCAAACTTGAGGAACGTCTGACGCGTCTTAGGCAGCAGCGTACGAGTCAAATCGTTAGTCTCAACCGTTTGATGAATCGATCTTTGGATGCCAAAATAGTCTCTCCAGAAAAACTCGAAGTATCGACTCCAGCGCAATCACACACGGACCTCGTAAAGATCGCTTTACAATCTCAGCCTGAGCTGCAAGCCGCTCGTTTGCGGAATCAAGCCAAAAAATGGGGTGTAACGGTTGCACAGCTAAGTCGCCGTCCGGCCGTCACAGTAATGGCGAGCTATTTTCTGACGGACGACAATCGAGCACCTAGCCCGAGTTTGAAAGTGGGCGAAGACCCATGGTTTTTTGGTCTGCAAGTGAGTGTTCCAATTTGGGACAAAAAATACGATGCTCTGGAGGAAGAAGCGAAACATTTATATGACGCTTCCACGATATCGATTGAAACACTGACAGACCGGACCTCGGCAGTAATTGCTCAATTGCTAGCTGAAATAAGTCGAGCTGATGAGACGGCCACACTATATAAGGACACGATCATCCCACAGGCGGAGCAAACGTTAGAGATGGATCAGTCTGGCTACGCCAACGGCGAGGTTGAGTTTGATCGTTTGACCCGCGATTTCCGTAATTTATTGACGCTTCAACTTGGCTATCACCAAGCGATTGCAGACCGGGCCATTGCCATTGCTGAACTTCAGCGAGTAATTGGTGAAAGCACTCCGCTGCTCGATTAAACAAAAATCGGTGGCCGCGTTGCCTCATGACTGTACTGCAGGTCTACTCAGTTGAGACGAGGCCGATTACTGCCCAGCAAGTTCCCCAGTAATTGGACGTAGCACTAGGTTTGTTATTACGGACTTTCTTGGTACTTGGGACAAGCCAACTCCCGTCATCGGTTTGCGTACGGATAAGAAACGCGCGAGCTTTCTCAATGACCTTCTGATTTATCCCGTTACAACGAGAAATGGCGTACAGTGCCACGCCGGTTGCAAATGCATCGCTGGTATTTGTATGATCCCAACCCCAGCCACCGTCATCTTGCTGTGCTGCGAGCAACCGCGCTAAGGCTGCCGACTCGGTTTTTGATTGTCGTTGTTGATCTAATATCGATTTTACGGCGAGCCACTCTGTACTGTCACCACGAAAATCACTCATAGAATACTTCAGAGCGTTATCGGCTGCATCTTGGTATTGTTTGCTGCCAATGTCGTTGTACATGATGGCTGCCCAGCCTGTGGAGACGTGGGTGGTTTCTAGTACCGGCCGCTTTTGCGCGGGCAACTGGCCCGCCGGTTTAAAGGAACCATCGGGTTCTTGTAGCGTCGTTAACAAGCCCGCTAAGGAATCGGTTGTGTCGGGTTCTGCCGCTGCGATACCACTGAGCAGTATTTGGTAGATTGTATCCGTGCCGGCTCCATCGCGTTTCATTGTTTTGGAGTTCACGTTACTATCACAAAATTCTAATGCCCATTTTGATTGTTTTTGAAGAACCTCTTCATCGGTCTTGTAGCCGGCATTCTTAGCGACCTGTGTACTCCACAAACCAAAAGGAATTTGATGGCATGACACGCACTTTTTTTGGTCGATCCACACTTGTGCGTTTTGCTGAATATATGGAATTGCCGATTCAATCGACTGTTTGAGGGAGCGAGTTTCTTCCTGCTGTGCCCCTGCGATTTGCGCAATAGAGAGAATCATCACCAAGACAAGGAAAAATTTATTTACCATGAAGTAATTCATCCAATCATATAACCAAGGTAGCGATCGTCCCTTGCAACCGTTTCCTTGTATTACTTACTGACAATTTACGGTTGATTAAGCTCGGATTCGATCAATCATTTGATTGTCACGGTCGTCAGGACCTAGTTGGTCTTTGACGCCCATTGCTCCGAGCATCGTATTGTACACGTCAATACCTTCGGCCGCGACATCCATAATTTGACCAGTTTTGAAACGTCCGTTGGCGCCGGTGATGGCATGAAACACACCCGAAAGTTCACGTTTGACATCATTGTGTCGACCATCGCCAGATTCGGTGGAAATGGTAATCATCGAGTTTTCCATGATCGTGCGATCGTTGGCTTCCAGTGAATCCTTGTCGTTAAGTCGATGCAGGAAGTAAGCAACTTCTCGCATTTTCATATGCGCGTGGGCGCGTAACGCTTCATTCTTTTTGCTTTCATTAAACTTGTGCCACCATTCATGACTGCACCCTTGATCACCACTGGCATTATGTTGTCGAGCATCATCAAAGGACCAGCGGTGCTTCCCGTTATATTCATATTCGCCCTTTAAACGAATACGTTCGCCGGCGGCCAAAAATGTCAATGATCCAAATCGCACTCGGTCCATTTGAATGGACAACGCATACAAGTCTGCCATCAACCGCCATTCAGTCGTCAGTTGTTCTAACGTAATATCAATTCCTTGTCCGCCTGGGTCTGAAGAACCACCGTGCGGTATTTCGGATCTCAACGGACGTTTAGGTGCATTGGGGTCAGCAGCGAGGGCAAATGCACGTTGTTCGTATTCCCGAATGCGATCCAAGTGATCTGCGATGCGTGATTTAGAGTTCGCACCCAGCGGTGAATTGGCACCTGTGTAAAAACGAAAGTCATCGATGACGGAGTCCAGCACACTTTGCTTCAATGCTCGTTGGCGAGCGCTGGCGTTACCACCGGCTAAAGCAACGGAGCCGAAAACGCGAGCAAATAGATCACGAGGTTTTTCTTGAATTGTGGCAGCAACCGTACCGTCTTTGTTGTAACTATGAATATATCGCCCGACACGACTGCGGCGGAAGAAAGTTCCACCAACCAACGTGGGAACAACTCCTGTGGGTTGACCGGTGGGATAATGGGCTTGTCGCACCAGTTGCTCAATTGATGCACCTCCTGCTCGCGCTTCACCATCAGGTGCGCTAGCGGTAAATGCCCCCGCGGCACCATCATAGTGTGCATTGATGCCACTTTCGTCACAGCGTATTTGATTGACGTTGCGCATGATTAACAGTTTTTCGCTGAGCGGTTTCAATGGTTCCAGCACATCATCAAAACCTTCCGCTTGTAGCGGTGCTGGGATACCGAGGCCAAAGAAAATATTGAATGCTCTGGTAGGCACGTCTTCTTTGGTCGCGGCGGCAGCGGGTTGGATCATCTCTTCGAGAAGTGGCAACCCGATGGAGATTGAGCCGACTCCCTTGAGCATGGTCCGACGATTTATTGTTTTTGTAGGCATACCAAATCCTCGGCATATTCCAAGTTTTTGCGGAGCTTAGGTCTAGTTGTAGTCCGAAGTATATTATGACGCGATATTGTGATTGGTGGAAAGATAAAATGAAGTTTCGCTGATAGAATTTATTCAGTTTGGGTTTGAGTCAGCATCACGAGATCACTTGTCATGATGGCAGTCATCAAATCTTGGTAGGTTCCTTCATTGCCCCAAGCGGTAGTGTGGATTTGATTGATAATCCGAGCATCTTTAGCAGCAAGCGGTCGGCCCAAAGCAAATTGTGTCAACTTCCAAGTAATTGTTTCTTGGACTCGTTTATTATTTGCAAGTAAATCCATAAGTTCGCTTGTGGATTTGTATTGAATGGCGTTCGCTGTGCCAGGAAAAAATATCTCGCCGTCTGCGCGCAATTTGTTTCCGTGTTCGTCTTGATTACTAAAAACACCGATACCGTCAAATTTTTCAAGTCCGAACGCGAGGGGCTCGAATTTGCTGTGGCACCCAGTACAGGCGGAGTTCGCAATTCGCTTCTCAGCAATACTGCGCTGCGAGAGCCCTTTTTTGACAGGCACGGGTGTGGTATCGAGTCCGGGAGGTGGATCGTTGACGCCACCGCGGAGTATATCGTTGAGGACAAATAACCCGCGAGTTACCATCGAGGCATCATCACCACCGATTGTCAGTATGCTGGCATGGGTGAGAAAACCACCTCGTTCCGGAACATCGGTCAAGTCGTAACGCTGTAGTTCGTTCTCGACGGAATTGGTTTGTGAAGCGAGTCCATAGAATTTGGCAAGTTGCGGTGTGGCGTAGGTGAATTGGGCATTAAAGAGATCGGACAAGGGGCGTTTTTGTTGCCAAACGATATTTTGGAAAAACGCAATGGTTTCCCGTTGCATGTCCTGGGCAAGTGCAGTGTTCCAAGCGGGGAATCGTTTTGCATTGGGTTGTAAGTTCTCTAGGCGATCAAGATCTAGCCATTGGGTGATAAATCGAGTGGATTGTTTTTTTGCCAGCGGATTTTCAAGCATGCGTTTTACTTGAGCAGCGACGTTAATGACATCTTGTAGGCGGCCGTCTTTGGCGGCTTGCATTAACGTCTGGTCTGGAGATGTACCCCACAGAATGTAACTCATGCGTGATGCCATTTCGTAATCACTCACGGGCCAAGCGGATCCGTCTCCACGTTGATGCTCGACCCGATAAATAAACCGAGGCGATTGAAGCATGGCTTCCATGATCAGCCCAACAGCCTCATCGTAGGAACCACCGGCGCTGGCTATGGTTGTGGCGATCCCGCTGTAGATGGAAATCTCTCGGTCGTCCAATGGCCCACGGAGGATCCACCCGCCCATGTTGGCAACAAAGTCACGCATCGTATCATCTGTGGATAACTTACGGCTTTTAGAGAAGCGTGCCGAAAATTTGGCTACATCCACTTGCTGTACGATTTTTCCAGCAAGCTGCGCATAGGTTTCGATGTGTTTTAGATCTACATTGAGGTTGTAGGCGGTATTACTGAAGCCGTCGGCACGTATGTCTGGGGGCAGCAGCGCGTTTGCTTGCTCAGCAATATCAATTCCGATAGTTTGCTCAACGGTGCCGATATATTCTGAAATCGTAAGTCGTTGCAACCAGATTTCCGTGGGACGATTGTTAGCATATAGTGCTTGGTCGATTACATCGACTGTCCAAACAGCTCCGTTCTTAATCCATTGCTGCAGGTCTTCGATCTCACTTTCGGTAAGTGCTGTTCCTTCCGGTGGCATAGCTCCCGAGATAACTTGCTCTATTAGCAGGCTCGCATCTGGTTTGCCCACCAGAATGACTTTGCCACTTTCGCCCCCTTTAAACGCATCTATTTTTCGAGCGAGATTCAACTTACCTTTGTGGTTCGCGGCGTCGTGGCAGCCAAGGCAATTCTTGGCAAACAGAGTCGCGATTTTGGATTCAAAGAACTGTTCGTGTCTTCGCTGTGCGAGTACCGTGCCGGTTTTAGCGCCAGGTCCAGCCGTGTAGTTTTGGGTGACTTCTTTGGCTGACAACGGACGACTATAGATGGCGACTAGGTGCAGTGTACCCAGCCACGGTCGGCCTCCGCTCGCCTCGTCCGCCAGAGACAAAGCAAAACCGTCGTCCCAGTTTCCAAAATCACCTTTGATTTGCTTAGTGGCTTGCTGCTTGCCATTGATATATATGCGAGTAGTCCCGTCCGCTTGCCGAGTAAAGAGGACGTGTGTTAAACGGGTGGTGGCAGATCCGGAAGGTGTTGGTGTGGATGGCATACCGTTGGTTGTCGTTGCGGTTGTTCGCAGTCGCACATCATAATGATTCGTGTCTTGGCCCAGTGTGAAATTGCGGGTACCTGTGTTACCCGAGAGAGTGACCATACGAGCTGGCCCGTCCTGAAGGTCATTGGCCGGATCGACCCAAGCTTCGATGGTGAGCCCACGGGTTCGTTTGGCGAAATCGCTTATTTTTCGTGCGGGCGCCGTAGATTTAATCAAAGTGGCATTATTCACTTGCAGCGCACCATCGATCCATTTGACAGCATCTTTGTTGGCGATTTTTAGGTTAAGTGCAGGACCGTTTTCAGAGCGGTCGAAAACCGTATCGCCTTGTCCCGCTTCAAATGTATAAAGGACTTGTAAACCGACATGCACGCGAACGGTATCTTGAGCGGCAGCACGATGAAAACCACCAAAAAGAACTGTCAGTACAACGACTGCGGTGAAAAAACGGCGCACTTGAATAGCCTCCAATAATATCGCTGTTACATATCTTTATTATAACACCTCAATGCTATGGGCACATATTGAACACGCAGAGTGCGGGTTCATTTAAACTCTATTATTACCGGTTCCAACAATGGTCGAAATAGAACTTCGGCGCCTAGGGGCGAAACGTGGTCATTGTCGGCATAGAGCACTCCGCGAGAGACCGCGATAGTAGATTGATTGTGTTCATTGAAACAGTATGCGGCAGGATCTAAGAGATATACGTTTTCAAACTTCGCCGTGACCTGCACCATGATTTTGTGTGCGTGAAGTTGACGTTGTTGATGGGTTTCTCGAGTAACTCCCAACGGATTGCCCTCGTCGTTCAATGCCGCGCGGACGATTTCATGCTCGGGATTCAGGGTTTGATAGGGCACTTGCTCAACCAGAAATACACGCTGCACAGAACTTGATAACTTCTGTAGCGTCTCATGCAAACGTCGCTCGAAGACCTGTCGAGCATCGCTCGGAGTATTAGAGGTGGTTTGCTGGTCTGAGATGAGTGTTGCGAGGTCGCCAGTATAGTTACCTTCAATTCCCACGGCCCACCGTGAAACTATAATTAGATTTTTGATTCTGTGTCTTTCAATGTATTTTAGGACTTCGTCATTCCAAATCGGCGCTGTGTCGCGGGTAGCATTACGCCAAGTATTAACTAGCGGCGCAATAGCGGACCTCGCTGCGATGCGACCATGCAGTTGATGTTCGGTCGCTAAGTCCTCCATTAATGTGCCAATCGCCAACGCATGACTATCGCCCCATACAAGGAAATCGATAGGTTGCTGTGAGTTGTCTGGCGTTCCGAGCAGGGGTAGGGCGTCAGTTTTGACTTGCTCGGTGTTGCTACGAAATCGTTTGGGAACTTCGTTGTCTTGAATTAACTGATAGACGTCCGCAGGCAATCTCCATGTAAGTCCTCTGGAATGATCAATCCAGATACTGACGATGATTAACGCCGTCGCACAAGCAGCAGTGATAGTGAGAGTTTGCCGCAGTTTGATATTTTGGAAACCTTGACGAAAAGGCGTCTCAATGTATTTCCATGAAAGCCAACCACAGAGAAAACTTAGCCCCAGTGCGGTACATTGCGTGGCGGTAGTTAACGGTTGGTTCGTGTTGTATCGCAGTAACGCCAAAATAGGCCAATGCCACAGATACAGTGAATATGAAATCAGACCGATAAAGACGAGTGTTTTGTGCGAGAGCAACTTGCCAATCTTCGTCGGTGTATTGACGCTGCTGTAGATTATCAAAGCAGTAGCGAGGCACGGCAGCAGAGCGGCCGTGCCAGGGAACGCAGTGGAGGCGTCGAATAGCAATCCGGCGGCGAGGATTCCGGCGATCCCGATAAGCCCTACGAGTTCCTGCCAGTGTTGTGGTTTTGATTTAGGTTGTGGGGCGTAGACTAAGAGGGAACCAATAAGCAATTCCCACATTCGTGACGGTAGTAAAAAGAACGCGGCAGAGGGTGCATTGCTGGTGGCCCAATGACTGTAGGCAAACGATGAAATAGCAAGGGTGGCTAGAATCGAAGCGGCCGTTCGGTTGGAGTAACGACGCAAGAATATCAAAAGAAGCGGGAACACCAAGTAGAATTGTTCTTCGACGGCGAGTGACCAAGTATGTAGCAGAGCCTTTGTTTCTGAGGGGCCGTCAAAGTAGTTGAGGTTTTGATAAAAGAAATTGTTGGCAAGCATCAGTTGTTGATAAATGGTCGACTCGGCGAGTTGCTCGTAATCCTCTGGAAGCAGTATCCAAGCACCCGCGAATAATGTCACCACGACAACGACAAATGCCGCAGGTACAATACGTTTGATGCGGCGACTCCAGAACCTCGCCAGACTGAATTGTTCTCTTTGTTGATTCTTGATAATCAGACCAGTTATCAAAAATCCGGAAATCACAAAGAACACATCGACGCCGATATATCCACCTGAAAAACCGCAGTCTGTGTGAAAAAGCAGTACCAACAGCACAGCGACTGCTCGTAATCCATCGATATCACTGCGGTATTTAAAAGGAAGCACGGTTAATATGGTCTGTAACTAGATGGGCCTGATTTATTCCGTTTCTGTATAAATAACAAAACGGCCAATTCAGCAATATCCCATTTACAGGGTGCTCAAACTATACACAGCACAGACTCGGCCGAAATGACCACAGATGGTCTATTTTGTTTTGACGGGTCCGTAGCCGGATTTAGGTTTTCCGGAGTCATCGAGTTTATCGCAGGCCCACAACATGCCACGGGTGACTAGGTCGAGATAAACATCAGTACTCATGGTCTCGTTGTGATGACCAATCGTAGTGCCAAAGACTTTACCTTTTCCGATGGTGTTGGTCCAAATGCAAGTATGATCTTTTTGGGTGTCTTCGCCAAAAGCGGTTGCCAGCGCTTTGCAATTGGGCCACATCTTGTCAATCTTATAGAGCTCACCGTTGGGTGTATTCCACACTTTCGGAAATCCCTGCATGATTGGGTGCTCGACTTGTAGATTTCGAACTGCCAAGGGGCGGTGTTTTTCATGGCTAAAGGAACTTACGCCGATAACTTTTCGCCAAGCATCTGTTTTGGCATGACGATAGCTGTGCACGGTGCAGTGGATAATGACGGCAGGTACTCCAGCGTAATGTGCTTGAGCAACGCGTTCCACAAAGGCGACATCCGTTACTCCACCAAAACATTGGTTGTGGACAACAATATCGTACTTGGCTGCCCAGTCCGGAGATTTGAATAACTCAATCATTTGATTGCGATCCTTACCGCCCTGATGAGCGATCGTCCACTGGACATTGGCACGCGCTGTAATACCTTTCTCGAGGATGTTCTTTTGGTTGTCGTAATCATGGCTGCTGCCACCGGTAACCATGAGCACTTTGAGAGGTGCGACGTTATTCTTAGTAGTTGTCGTTTCAGCAGCGGTAGTTTTCCCAGCAACCAAGCAAACCATGCCTATTGCAAGTGCTAAACATAGGAAGATATTTTGTCGCTTGTTCTGACGATGGATCATAGCGTGTGAATTTCCGATTAGACAACGAAGTAGTTTATTTGTTTGGTTTCATTTTAACGTAAAATGACGTCGTCGAACAAGCGGCCAGAATGTGTGCTCTTATTGATAAGCTTTGATTTCACCGTCGATTGTTAAATGATTGCACAGAGAACCCCAGCAATCATTATCGAGCGGTTAATAGCAAAAAAATATCGGCGGCAATGTCACAATATATCGAGGCTGGAGTAAAATAATGAGGTCGAGATTGTCCGCTGAAAAGCAATAAGACAAATAAAAGCTTTAGTCAAATAATGAACCAATGAGATTTACGAGAATCAATATGAAACAGCAATGCATTTGGCGTTCACTATTCTCACTTGCGATTTGCTTCGCAT
Source organism: uncultured Planctomycetaceae bacterium (assembly GCA_963934735.1). Taxonomy (GTDB): domain Bacteria; phylum Planctomycetota; class Planctomycetia; order Pirellulales; family Pirellulaceae; genus UBA721. Next base: position 50,941 of record CAWVZW010000010.1, on the reverse strand, counting down.
TTGTGGGAATGATACAGGCAGCGGAACCGTTGCAATACAATCGAGATGTGTTGCCAATACTGGCAGAAAATTGCTTTGCTTGTCATGGTGCGGATAGCGCCGCGCGAAAAGCCGATTTACGTTTAGACCAACGTGACGTGGCAATCGACATTGGCGCAATCGTCGCGGGCCAACCTGACGACAGTGAAATGATTAACCGCGTGTTGACCGATGATGTCGAACTGGTCATGCCGCCAGCGGAGCTTAAGAAAACACTCACAGCGGACGAAAAAGAAATCCTCAAACGTTGGATATCCCAAGGCGCTCAATACGAACGCCATTGGTCGTTGATTGCACCACACCAATCCGAACTCCCCAAGGTTCGTAAAAAGAGTTGGGCCAAAAATGGCATTGATAGATTTGTATTGGCTCGCTTGCAGCAAGCCGGTTTATCACCCGCAGCCGAGGCTACACCTGCTAAATTGTTTCGCCGCGTACACCTAGATATCACAGGTTTGCCTCCGGCCGCTGAAGACGTCGCCGCTTTTGTGTCGGCGTATCGTGGCAGCAAAGAGACTAAAGACAACGTGCTCGGTGATTGGATCGACAACTTGATGCAGACATCAGCGTGGGGCGAACACCGTGCACGGTATTGGCTTGACGCAGCTCGCTATGGGGACACGCATGGCCTGCACTTTGATAACTATCGTGAGATGTGGCCTTATCGCGATTGGGTGATTCGTTCATTCAATGCCAATCAACCGTTTAATCAATTTACCGTTGAGCAAATTGCCGGTGACTTGCTGCCAAAACCATCAACTGACCAACTCATTGCGACAGGATTTCAGCGGTGCAATATTACCACGAACGAAGGTGGTACGATTGACGAAGAAAATCTTGCCAATTACGCTGCGGATCGAGTGCAAACGATCGGTTGGGTCTATTTTGGTTTAACGACGAACTGTGCTCAATGTCATGATCACAAGTTTGATGCGATCACGATGAAGGACTATTATTCACTGGCAGCATTCTTTCGTAACACGACCCAAGGTCCCAAGGATGGGAATATCAAAGATGGTCGCGGCCCAGTCATCAAGGTCCCCTTAGAAGCAGATCGAGAAAGACTGGCAGCATTACCTGCGGCAATCACAGCGGCTGGGAAAGCTCGCGATGAAAGAAAACTAATTGCCCAAGCTGGGTTTAATAAATGGCTTGACGTAACGGAAAAAGAATCCGTCCCGCTAGAATTGCCGACGAACGGATTGCTGGTTAACCTGCCGCTAAATGAAGGTTCGGGAAACACTGTTACAAATCAAATCGCAGACGCGGATCCCGTTAAAGTAACAGGCAATGTGACTTGGGTTGCCAATGGACGGACTGCCTCGGCGCCAGTTATTAAAACGGGCAATACATTTGATCTTGGCGGGTTGGGAGATTTTGAAAAAGACCAAGCGTTCAGTTACGGTACTTGGGTACGGGTGGCAACTGCAAAAGCAAGTGCCGGAATTATCGCCCGGATGGATGAAACGGCCGCATTTCGAGGTTGGGATCTGTTCGTCGGTAGAGGTGAGTTCTCTGTGCATCTGATTCAGGAATTTCCTGGCAATGCTATTAAAGTCTCAACCACCGGCGCTGCACTGAAGGCGGGTACGTGGCAGCATGTATTTGTTACCTACGATGGTTCAGCAAGCCCCGACGGTATTAAAATGTTCGTCAATGGAGAGCAACGAAAACTGACAGTGGATGTGAATACGATCAAATCCAACGCGACGATCCGTACGAAAACACCGTTACGCATTGGCCAAAGAAGCCAAACGGCGGTGTTGAGTGGAGGTAGTGTCCAGGACGTTCGGCTATATGATCGAAAGCTGTCTGTGACGGAAGTACGGACGATCGCTAAAGTTGCACCGTTACAAGCCATCTTTGCAACAGCTCAGGCAGATCGAACGAAAGAACAGAATCAAACCTTATTGAACTATTACTTGAATAATAACGATCAACAGTATCCAAAACTCCAAAAAATACTTGGTGATCTAGAAAAAGAAAAAGCGGCAATTGAGACTCGGAGTCCCGTGACGCATGTCCAAGTCGAGAAGCAAGGCTCGGATGCGATGGCTTATATTCTGATGCGAGGCGAGTATGATAAAAAAGGTGAACAGGTTTCGGCTGCCACTCCAGCTTCGTTGCATCCATTCGCCGATGATTTACCCAATAATCGTCTGGGGTTGGCCAAGTGGATTGTTGATCCAGCGAATCCACTTACGCTGCGAGTCACCGTGAATCGCTTTTGGCAAGAAATCTTTGGCCGTGGAATTGTAACCACGCCGGAGGATTTTGGCGTGATGGGCGCCGACCCAAGCCACCCAGAGTTATTGGACTGGTTGGCACTCGAGTTTCGTGACAGCGGCTGGGACGTACAAAAGCTGTTTAAGGTAATGCTGACCAGTGCGACTTATCGCCAAGCGGCGACTGTAACTCAACAGAAGTTAGAGTTAGATCGTGATAATGTATTGTTTTCGCGTGGTCCACGTTTCCGCATGGATGCAGAAATGGTGCGAGACTATGCGCTGTCTGTAAGCGGACTATTGTCACGCAAAATGTATGGGCCAGGTACTAAGCCATATCAACCAACAGGTATTTGGGATGTTGTTGGCTTATCCGGTGGCGATACTCGAAATTATGTTCAGGACAAAGGCGAGAATCTATACCGCCGTACGGTATACCACTTTTGGAAACGAATGGCAGCACCGCCAAACATGGTGGCGTTTAATGCACCAAGTCGCGAGTATTGTGCTGTGAGTCGAGAACGTACGAACACACCGCTGCAAGCTTTGATTACTTTAAATGACCCACAATTTGTCGAGGCCGCTCGAAAACTTGCTGAACTTGCGCTCATCAAAACAGACGGCAGCGACCAAGCATTGATTGACTTTATCACGGACCGTGCGCTCAGTAGAGCCTTGAAAGATCGCGAATTAGAGATTGTTCAATCTAGTAAACAGTATTTGCTCGAATACTATCAAGCCCACGCAGATGACGCGAAATTGCTCTTGGCAGTCGGTGAATCGAAAGTTGATGAATCGATGGACGATGTAACACTAGCAACTTGGACGATGGTTTGTAATCAGCTCTTGAATTTAGATGAAGTCCTTAACAAGTAAGAACTGTAAAGTAATCAACGAACAGAGACCAATAAAATATTACCCGAGAATTAAGGTGTATTGGAACATCCTATGAATATCATTGAAGAATATAAAACGTTGCAAACTCGTCGACAATTTTTCTCGCAGGGTAAGAATCTGTTAGGGACTGCCGCCCTCGGTTCACTGCTAAGCAGTAGTTCGTCCGCAGCAGCGGGTGAAGGCGTTGTTAAAACTCACTTCCCCGCAACAGCGAAACGCGTAATATATTTGCACATGGTCGGTGGTCCGGCGCAGATGGATTTATTTGATCACAAACCCAAGATGAAAGATTTTTACGACAAAGAACTGCCAGCTTCGATTCGTAAAGGTCAACGACTGACGACCATGACCAGTGGCCAAAAGAGATTCCCCGTTGCGCCCTCGAAATTCAAGTTCGCCGCCGCAGGTGAATGTGGCATGATGATGAATACGGAACTCTTGCCGAACCTAGCAAAAAAAGCAGACGACATCTGTTGGATGCGGACACTGCACACCGAAGCGATTAATCATGAACCAGCGATCGCTGCGATGCAGACTGGGAATCAAGTTCCGGGTCGACCGTGTATAGGATCTTGGGCCTCGTATGGATTAGGATCTGATAACGAGAATCTTCCAGCATTTGTGGTGTTAGTTGCAGTGCCTAGTAATCGTGACCAAGAGCAAGCGATCTCTTCTCGGTTGTGGGGAAGCGGGTATTTGCCTGGTGAACACGCGGGCGTCTCATTCCGCAGTGCCGGTGATCCAATTCTATATATTAATAATCCTGACGGTGTTCCTGTAGCGATCCGTAAAAGTACGATCAACAACATCAATGCTCTAAATGAAATTAATTTTAAGGCGGTCGGTGACCCAGAAACGCAAACTCGGATTCGACAATACGAGATGGCGTTTAAAATGCAGGCTAGTGTGCCTGAGTTGACGGATTTAAGTACTGAGTCGGATCACACGTTTAAGTTGTACGGTGAAGAAGCGAAGAAGTTGGGTACGTTCGCTAATACCGTCTTGATGGCTCGGAGATTGGCTGAGCGCGGTGTACGCTTTATCCAGATTTATCACAACAATTGGGACCATCACGGTAACGTAGCAGGACGGATGCCAAGCCAATGTAAAGATGTGGATCAACCCTGTGCAGCGTTGATTGAAGACTTAAAACAACGGGGGATGTTTGAGGATACGTTAATTATCTGGGGTGGCGAGTTTGGCCGTACCATTTATTCGCAAGGAACTCTTTCGATGACCAATTATGGTCGCGATCACCATCCTCGATGTTTCAGCATGTGGATGGCAGGTGGTGGTGCTAAGGGCGGTACAATCTATGGGGAAACCGATGACTTCTCCTACAACATCGTTGATAAACCAGTCCACATTCGTGATTTCCATGCAACAGTTATGCAACTGTTGGGTTACGATCACGAACAATTGTCATACAAGTACCAAGGCTTAAATCAACGGCTCACTGGTGTGCTTCCGGCACAAGTCATCAAAGAATTAGTGCTCTAGAAAATTTACAACGTGATGGTGTTGTTATGGTTCGACCGACTTTAGGTTTAGCGTTATTTCTAATACTGCTTAACTCCGCGTTTGCTGCGGACCCGATTGCGATTGCCCATCGTGGGCTGTTAAGGCATGCCCCTGAGAATACCCTGCCTGCGTTTGCTGCGTGTCTAGAATTGCGCATGGGAATTGAACTCGACATCCGCACGACTTCTGATGGTCATCTTGTTGTCATACATGATGATAATTTACAACGGACAACAAATGGTCCGAACAAGTCGATCCGTGACGTGACTTTGGCCGAAGTCAAAAAGCTGGATGCTGGAAGTTGGTTTGATGTTGGATACCAAGACGTACAGGTACCCACGTTAGAAGAGACGTTTAAGTTGATCCAAAAACGGAAACAAGGTCCGACGATTATTGCATTGAATGTAAAACAAATCACCCGCGATGGTGAACGAAAACTAGTTGCCCTGATGGTCAAGTATGGCATGCTTGACAATTCTTTTGCATTTGATCAAAGCCGCGAAGTGAGTGAGCGTCTCAAACAACTTAATCCACGTGTGCGGATTGGTCAAAATGTAAACCGAGCGTCGGTCACCGAAAGGCTCGAGGAAAATTTCTTAGATGTCTTTCTGTTGACCTACACTCCAACCAAGGAAGATGTGGATCGATTACATCAACACCACAAGCAAGCTCTATTCAACTACGCGGGAGCTGGTGAGAACCGGCGGAACCCCAGTGCTTGGCAGCAAACTCAAGCAGCAGGTGCCGATGGTATGTTGACAGATTATCCGACAATGAGTCAGCAAGTGTGGCGGGCAAATAAATCTCAACCTGACGAGACGACCGAAAAATAATTTGTTCTCTTAGGGAACCCATACATAAACCATCTCGGTTTAAAGATCCTTAAGAAGGTTCACTCGGAGTAACCACCGACCAAGTTGTTGCCGGCAAGCTGTCGCAAAGTTGAATATTGAACTCGCGTCGCTTAAACTGAATATTCCAATTAGCTATTGAAACCAGTCGTGACAGTTCGGGAGCTTTGAAGCTGGATTAGTTACAGAGTTTTCGAATCAATAACAGTTCTATTAGTTTGTGAGAAAAAAATGATCATGAAAAAACACGAGTGGATATCCAAAACAGTTTTTACTGCGGTGCTGGCAGCACTGCTCTTTTGCTACGGTTCGGTCACGGTTGCCCAGGAAGAGCCAAAACCAGGCACTCAGGTGTTTCAGCATTTGGAAATAAAACAAGGCGACACAAAGGCAAACATCCATTATTGTCTTTTTCTTCCCGAGTCATATAAGAAGACCAAAGCATGGCCTTTGATGCTGTTCTTACATGGCGCAGGGGAACGTGGTGATAAGCTGGAGTTGGTCAAGAAATGGGGTCCGGCAAAACGTGTCGGTCAGGAAAAAGATTTCCCCTTTGTTGTTGTCTCTCCACAATGTCCCAAAGGTATATTTTGGAATGCGACTCATTTATATGCGTTGGTCGAGCATATAGCGAAAACTCAAAAAATTGATCGGTCACGAATCTACTGTACGGGCCTGAGTATGGGGGGGTATGGTACTTGGACACTGGTCGCTAAATATCCCAAGTTGTTTGCTGCGGCCGTACCTATTTGTGGCGGGGGGAATCCAGCCACTGCGGAGCGTCTTATAGATATTCCGATTTGGGCTTTCCATGGTGACAAAGACAGCGTCGTTCCCGCCTCTCAAAGCACGGCAATGGTGGAAGCGATCAAGAAACTGGGTGGGGAGAAAGCTAAAATGACGATTTATCCTGGTGTGAATCACAATTCTTGGAGTCAGACGTATGCGAACAAAGAAGTCTACGAGTGGCTACTCTCACACCGCCTGAAATTGCCCAAGACTAAAAAGTAGCCGAACGGAAGGCAACAAAAGAAAGGTACAAAAGTCTGCTGGGAATCGCCCGCCCAGACAGCTTGTTTCACGGCGGGCTTTTGGCGCTTAGCCATGTTAATTGTGAGTCTAGCGGCCAATAAGATTTGCCTTGATGGCAGCGTAGATCGTCGCTCCGATTTGTTTGTAACCTACAGCGTTCGGATGCACTCCGTTATTTACCGGATAGCCGCCGATCGTATCCAAATTCAATTGGGTGGCAATGATAAATAAGGGTTCATCTTGTTTTTGAGCAGATTGCACAAAGGCGATTTGTCGTTGGACAAGTTGGTGTTGAATTCGTTTCCAACCCCAGCGGGTATAGCGGTCCTGATAGTTGGCTTGAAAGGCCTCCTGCCGTGAATTTCCCGGTGTTGTTAAGCAGATGCCGATGCGTGCCTTTGGAGCAGCGGACCGTAATGCTTTTAATAAGATATTAGCGTGTCCAAACATGGAATCGACTCGACTGTTGATAGAGGCGGGATCATTCGAGTTGGCACTAAAACAATCATTGATTCCCAACATGATCACAATAATATCAGGGATTTCCCCATCGCATTGCTCAGCGAAATATTTGGGCACATTGAGTGTTGGTTTTCCTGTTGAACTTTGATATACGAACGGACTGCTTCGCTTTTTGTAGGTACCATCAGGATTAGGTTCAAAGTGGCTTGCAAATCGTTGCCAAGTCCATCCACCGTACCCTTCATGTGCAACACCATCTGCGGCGGAGGTCGGTTTGTGAGTCCCTAGCATCTTCCATGGTGGATTATTTGGTTGCGACAAAAGGCGAGCGATTTCGTTGCAGTACGTTGTCGCATGAGTCAGGCTGTCGCCGATTATTAACAGCTTCAGCGGTTCTTGCGATTCGGATTTTGCGGGGATGACCCGAACGATAGTGTTGGCTTTTGCTAGTGGGGCGCCGTCTGCCGCATTAACTTGTAACGATAATGGGTGGTCGCCTAGTTGTTGCACAGTTGCTGTTAATGTCCAACGTTTCGTATGCGTCGTACCGAGATCGCCGGTGAACTTGAATTGATAAGCCGTGGTGTCTTTTACTATGACAATATTGTCAAAGTAAATATTTGTTTTAATCCCAACAACGGCATAAATAATCGGCGGCAGTGTGGTTTGTAAATCTTCGCCCCCGCGAGCTGTTTTGAGTGGAACAGTTTGCCCCACAACGCAGGCCATCAAAAGCAATGGCAGCAGAGATCGACATCGTGATGGTTTCATAATACGTATTTCCCATTTATCAAATCAATTATTCCAAGCCGAGACCCGCCAGTAATTGTTTCAACGATTTTTGCTCCTTGTCAGGATGAAACATCGTTGCACGTTTTTGGCAGTGATTATGCAGTTGTTTATAAAAATTCGTGTCTACTTCTGCTTGCAATAATAATGCAGCGAGTACCCTCGTATCTCCGATGGGAAAGTACCCCGGATAATCTTTGCCAAGCATGCCTAATGACCCGGAAATATGAGTCGATAGAACCGGTGTTCCTGCGACAATCGCTTCGGAAATCACATTGGCCCCTCCTTCCATCTTAGACGAGACGACCAATAACCGACTGCGGGCGATTGCTTTGAGTGTGAGATGCCGTGTCAAACTGCCGCGCCAGGTATAACGGCGGTTGATTATCTCTTCACGATTTGCCCGAATATTCATCGACGGCGTCAACGCGGCACCGATATGCGTGACAACGATCCGCGAGCCATCTGGCAGGAGTCGCGAAGCCATGGCCGTGCGAAACGGGTCTTTTACTGCACGTAAATTACCAACCACAGTCACTTCGAAGTTGTGTTTTAATGGTTTGCAAAAGACTGCTGGAGGTTTGGCGGATTGTAGAATTGTAACCGTTTTATTCTGATATTGGTCAGGTACAGCGTGCATCCCGAAGGGTTGCAGGACAACAAGTCGTGTTGCCAATTCTAAGGAACGTTGGGCTGCCTGGTTGCCTGCAATATCGCGATACAGGTCCGTTCCGGTTAGGACAACAACGATAGGAACGTCTGGGAATTGCTTGGCCATGCGTTTAATGCCCACAGCATTTTTCCGTGCATGCAGAGCGATCAGTAGATCGCATGCTATGGGTGTTGGATCGGAAGTGACCTGAAAGTCATGTCCCATGGCTTTCAGTAGTTCACGCCACCGCTGGGAAGTTACTAAATTACCACCAGTACCGTACTTGAAATTCGGAGTCAGGCATCGGATTTTCATGGGCATCTAACGGGTTATATGGATTGGGCTGAGACCTTACTAAGGAGTTGATTCTATTGAAGAGTAAATGCCGGCAAAGGTACGACCTGTCCGCCTTGCATTGCAGATTCATGGGCACAGATTCCAACGCAGGTCCAATTGGCGCTAGTCACAGCATTTGGCAGCGGGTCGCGGTTTTCCAGCAGGGCCGAGACAAATTCATTGACAAGATGTGGGTGTGATCCGCCGTGGCCACCCCCTTGTACGAACGAAAGGTGATCGGCATCTTCGATTGTTTGTGTGAACTTTTGAATTTCGACAGGAAGTAGATGTGCGAAATCCGGTACGCTTACGCGTTCGGGTATTTCGTGCTCGGCTTTTTTAGCTGTGTGCAGCACATGTTCGTCACCTTCGACTAATGTCCATTCAAAGCTCTTTTTGGTGCCATAGACATCAAAACTCTCACGATATTGACGAGCGGTGTCGTACAGAAATCGCCAAATTTGAGCAGAGACATCGCTGTCGGCTATTTTAATATGACAGGATTCAACAGCAAACGGACTACCAGATTTTTCACGGATATCATCTCGAACGGTGCCGGAACCAAAGCATGAGACATATTCCGCTTTGCCGTTGACGAGTCCGAGAATAGGACTGACGACGTGTGTTGCGTAATGCATGGGAATCATTTCTTCCCAGTATGGTGGCCAACCGTCCATATCCTGTGGGTGCGAGGCCTTCATGTATTGGATTTTCCCGAGTTCCCCGCGGTCATAGAGATCTTTGATATAGAGGTACTCACGACTATAGACGACGGTTTCCGCCATCATGTACTTGAGCCCGGTTTCCGCAACGAGGTTACAGATTTGATCGCATTCTGCGATGGTGGTTGCCATCGGCACAGTACACATGACATGCTTTCCCGCTTTTAGTGCTTCCATACTCATCCAAGCATGATCATCGATCGGGCTGTTGATATGGACGAAATCAACACTGGGATCCGCAAGTACGTCTTCAAATTGTGTGTATCGCTTGTCAATTCCCAATGCATCACCGACTTTGTTGAGCTCCACTTCGTTGCGGCGACAAATTGCAGCAACATTGGCATTTGGATGCGCTTGATAAATGGGCAGAAATTCTGCTCCGAATCCTAAGCCGACCATAGCGACGTTGACAGGTTCTCGGTTTGCGGATGTTTCGTCCATATTGTGAATCTCTGTGGGAAAAGATTTTAATTTGATGTTCGGTTCTATTGTGAGGTCTATTTTGACAGCGCAAAGCCGGTTTTTCAACTACGTAGATTACAGATGGTCAGCGATGGACAAATTCACTAAAACTTATCAGATTCCAATTACAGCTCCTACCTAATCATGGCAAGGCATGGCAAGTCATGGCAAATGACTGCAACTCGCAATTACCGGCCGGATCGACGTTTCGGCTTGTTACGTTTGCGACGACTTACGGGTAGATGTTCCAGTAAGAAATCAATCACATCTTCTTGCACTATTTTCGTGCGATCTTGTCCGTTGAAATAGTGATCAGTTTCATACCAGATAGCACTTGAGTTTTTGCCTGCGGCGGCATGCAGTGCTTTGGCAAACATGGGTGCGACCAGCAGGTCAAGGGTGACGTTAACCATTACCAACGGTCGCGGCGCGATTTTTCCCACATGGTCGGCAGGGTCTAATGATGGCCTAGCAATTTCAGGATCGTCAGATTCACGGCCCGTAAAGAAGACCGGAAAACCACCACCGCCGACAAGCGATCCCATTACTTTAATTCGTGGTTCATGTGCCACGAACGTGATACCTGTTATTGCTCCCCAACTAATGCCGACAAAAGCGAGACGCTCTGTGTCGACTTCCTTGCGCTGCATCAAGTAATCAACGGCTCGACTGTAGTCCGCACAGTAGTGTTCAAAGCGGCGGTAGTCCATTTGTTTGAGAACAAATGGATCTTTCTTATCAGGATGACGACGTTCTCCGCGGAAGGCCGAATCAATTGTTAGGACGACAAAACCGTTATCAACAAATTGTTTTCCGATTTGGACTATGTAGTCAGTTTTTTTGCTGCCGCCAGATCCGTACTGCAAAAATACCGTTGGGTGTTTTTCATTTTCATCCTTGGGAATGTATAAAAAAGCGGGAACACGGTCGCCGTCAATTCCGTTAAATTCAACTCGCAAGTGAAGATGATCTGCCGCATCTTTGACGATAGATTCGGTATCCTCTAGCGGTGCATTGTGATCGACTCGGAAAGGGATCGCCGATTCTGCAGCGAGGCCAGTCAAAGCGTTACAGATGCACAGGAAAACGGCGCAGGTGGTTTTTATGGCAATCGTGACTTGCATGCTGCATCCCTGGAAATGGAAAGCGATTTGTTTGCACTGTCGCCTGACGAAAAAGGACTATGTTTAAGTTAAATCATTGAGTGTGAATTGGCAACGCTATGGTTGCAGCCCTCAGGTCCTATTCGGAACGAGTCCATTCATGTGATCGCATTTGCCACATTTTGTAGAACGTTGTGTGTTAGAATTGTGCATCCAAGCAAAAAACAATTGATGTATTACTGGAGGGTGTGATGATGGATCCTATTAGCCGACGAACTTTTGGTGCTTCTATGGCGACAGGAATTGTAACGGCAACCACAGCGTCTGCAAAAACCACCGCAGAAGCTCCCGTTGGCCCAATGGTTGGACATGTCTCTAGCAGTCAGGCCATGCTATGGTATCGACCCAGTGAGGTGGGAACGTATAGCCTGACGGTTCGTGATACATCAGGAGCGCAGATAACGCAGGCAACAAGCCAAGCTCTTGCTGATAACGACCGGTGTGTTACTTGGGAGCTTTCTGATTTAGAGCCTGCCACGCGGTACCGCTATGAAATTCAGTCCAACGGAAAAACGATAGCCGGGGGCGATGATTATATATTCAACACCGCGCCGCCGAACGATAGTAAATCGAAAATTTGTTTGGCATTCGGATCGTGTGCTCAGAGTACCTCGTTACCTTTGTGGACACAGATGGCAGACCGTGGTGCTGAGGGCCTTGTTCTATTGGGCGATACACCCTATATCGATTCCACTGTATTACAGATAGCCCGCCAGAAACATCGTCAGTTTCTGTCGATTCCTGAATTATCGAAGTTTATGCGGCAGCGTCCTGTATGGGGTACTTGGGATGATCATGATTTTGGCCGGAATGATTCCGATGGAAATTTGCCGGGTAAGGAAAATACACGGCAGGCGTTTATAGAGTATCGCGCCAATGAAGCATACGGAGAAAAAGACCAAGGGGTTTACACGAAGTTCCGTCAGGGGCCGGTGGAAGTGTTCTTGCTGGACACACGTTGGTTTGCCAGAACCGAGCCCTCACCGGTCGATGCGAAAAAACAGACGCTACTAGGTCAACGGCAGTGGGATTGGCTGCGGAAAAGCTTGCAGGAATCAACGGCGCCCTTCAAACTGATCGCTTCCGGGATGATCTGGGATAACAAACGCAATACGGAATCGGATGACTGGATGACTTACGTTCATGAGCGGACGGCATTGTTTGATTTTTTGGGTGAGAAAAAGATCTCCGGTGTTGTGTTGATCGGTGGCGATATCCATTGCTCCAGATTGTTGCGTTACAAAACAGAGCAACAAGTCGGTTATCCAATCCACCAGTTTATTGTTTCGCCGATTCACGACGGTACGATTCCTACGCTGAATGTCCCTCATCCGGACTTGATAAAAGGCGCATCGATTCCGAATGTTTGGTTGCGATTAGAAGTGGATTCCAGCGGGGATCCCGCATCGTTGCATGCGGAATGGGTACAGATGAACGGCCGCAAAATGTGGGACATTAAGCTGACGCAGCAACAATTGACGTCGTCCTAGATCGCGTTCTAGGCCTTGCGTTTAGTTGTTGCCTAGTGAGAGAATATTCTTTCGATTCTCCCGTTGCTGGTTTCTGAGAAAGTTTTTTTGAGTCTGCTGCAGGAGTGCGTAGAATAGCTGGTTCTGTCTAGCGAGTTCGGTGACTGGGTTGGCTGGGACTTTTCCCTGTTCGAGCATGATCCAGCCCGCATAGTCAGATTTGACGAGCAATCGCATAAGTTCCTGATTGGGATAATCGGGAAAATCTATTTCACGACAGTGAAGCGTCGCACCGAAACGGTCCCGCACTAGATTGAAGTTATGTTCCAGCCCATCGCCTTGAAGATCTTGTGGATTACAATTCCAGCAGACAGCGACGTTGGGATTGTCCGCAATTTCCATAATGGCCTTTATGGTGGGCAATTCGGCACATTGTCCATGGACTTCCAATCGGATTTGCTGTCCCCACCCCGCTCCGAAGGATCCCAGTTCATTGAGAGCCATTCCGATTTGTTCAATGGTTTTTTCATGGGGGATATCATCGTAGAATCGATCCGGTTTGACTTTAACACCGGTCCCGCCGACGTCGTGGCTCAGCTTGATGAATTGCTTGGTACGTTCGATCGCCTGTTTGACCACGTTCGGATCTGGGTTGTCATATCGTTCGTTACTGCCGATACCGACCAGAACGACTCCAGCGTCGGTAAATTTCTGCCGTACTTCCTGGCGTTGATCTTTGTTCAGATCCGTCTCAACACCGTGCGCGTGGGTTGTCCGAAGTTCAACCCCCTGAACCTTGGTTAGTTGACAGTTCGCCAGCAGTGTATCCAACTCCCAGTCTTTTCCCCACTGATAGGTTACGAGTCCGAATCGCATGCTGTTACCAGGCTTGATGGCCCATTTTCGAGTCGGTCGACTCGCAGCTTGCAGATCGTGAGGCAGCAGTAATGACGTGAGAATTCCTGCCGATGTCGCGGCGTTTGATTTAATCCAGTTACGTCGGTGCATGTTCACAGATAGAATCCCCTGTAGTTACCATCTAGACCGAGAATATCGAGTCGCTTAACGTGCCTGTGCTGTCGGCAAACGATTCTTGCTCGATACCCATGGATTGCAGAATGCTCAAGTGTAAATTGGCCATTGGCGTTGCGTCTTGCGACCAATACGTGCCGTGCTTAAGTCCCATGTTAGCCCCACCAGCCACGAGTGTTGGTAAGTTACGTGGATTATGAGTGGTGCTCGCACCACTTCCATAAAGCACAATACTATTATCAAGCACTGAACCCTTGTGGTCTTTGAACTGCTCGAGGCGATTAAAGAAGTAAGCGAGTTGTTCACTCAGAAAATGATCATACTTCGCAAAATTCAACTGCCCATTTTTATCATTCGCATGGGACAACTGATGGTGGGTACTGGATAATCCAAGTTTAAGCGGGAAGGTATCACTGATTCCCATCCCATCTTCGCGGTTCAGCATGAAAGCCACGCTACGGGTAATATCAGCGTCAAATGCGAGGGCGATCAAATCAAACATGTTTCGATAATATTCGCTCGGTTCGCCTTCGGAGGTGGCGTCTAAATTTAGGTGGGAGTAATCCTGTTTTTTGACAGGGATGTCGATCCATTTTTCTGACGCGATCAGCCGCGATTCTACTTCATCGAGCGATGTCAGATATTGTTCCATTTTAGCTCGGTCAGATTTTCCCAGCCTCTTATTAAACGCCTTGGCGTTTTCTAAAACCGCGTCGACTAATCGGATATGCTTTTTCAGATTCGTTCGTTCTGCCTCAAGCGTCGACTTTTCCCCTCGGAAAAGCCGGTTGAATACTCTGCGAGGATTATTTTCGGCAGGGATCGGATTGCCTTGCGGGTTGTATGAAATTGTACCTGTGCGAGACAAAAACCCGACGCCGGCATCAATCGACAGTACTAGCGAGGGCTGCCGACAATGCTGTTTGGTATTTTGCGCAACGACTTGGTCCAGTCCGACGCTGTTATAAGTGCCCGGTTTGGGATTGTGCAGTGGTGCTCCGGTAAGCCACATGTCAGAGCAGACGTGGGGGTCCGACTTGATGCCGGATGCATGTTGCAATCCACCCATAAAGCTCAATTGGTTTCGGAATTGGCTTAGGGGCTTGGTCGATTCTCCGAACTTGAACTCGCTTCCCGTCTGTTGTGGGAACCACCGCCACTGGTCAATTTTGTTTGCCGCGCGCGGCAATGACATACCGTTGGCTGTATAGATAGCGCAAAAACGGCGTGGTGTTTGTTTTACAACGTCGTCACCCATCGCTTCAAGTATTGGTAAGACTAGGGTTGTACCAGCGATCCCTTTAAGAACACTACGGCGATCTATTTTTTTCATGGAACTCATTAGAACATCCCTTCAATCGATCATTTATTCAAAAACAACTCGCTAGTAATGACGAATCGAAATAGATCCTGCATCTGGTAGCCTGATGCTCTTAATTCTAGTTGGTTTTCTTTTAGTTCGACAAGTTCATTATAACTGAGACTTCGCCCGATAGCGTAACTGGATAAATGTTTTAGGAAACTAAAGGTGACCTGATCTAACTGTTGATTAACAAGGTATTGTTTCAACCCGTCCAAATCATCTACGATCGTCTTGTCCGGTAAAGTCGATAGGCTTTCAATTTTCCCAGTAGTTTTAAACAGCCCACCTGCATCAAAAGTTTCAAAAGGTAACCCCCATGGATCGATCCCTTGATGGCATTTAATGCAACCGGCTTGATTGCGATGTTGCAATAATCGTTCGGCAAGCGTGAGATTAGAGTTGTCTTGCTCAAGGTCGGGTACATTTGGGGGTGGGTCAGCGGGCGGTTGGGCAATGATCTTGCGGGCGACCCAAGCACCACGTTTAACGGGATTAGACTCTCGGCCGTCGGATAATCCGGCTAATATTCCGGCTTGCGAAAGTATCCCGCCTAAGTGTTCGTTGTCGTGTGATAGTGGGAGAAATTCAAATCCGCTTTCTGAGCGTTCACCGAGACCGTAATAATTTGCTACGGTTTCATTTGCGATGATAAAGTCTGACCGAATCAGATTCTGCAATGGAAGATTGTGCTGGACTAAATACTGCAGAAATTGGATGGGTTCCTGTCCAAGTTGAACTTTGGTATCACGCGTCAAATTTGGATATCGATTTCGATCTATTTCCACTACAGCTAGTTTGTCCAGATCCAACCATTGCGTTGTGAAGGCAGCAGCGAATTCACTAAATCGCGAATCTTGAATCAGGCGGTTTGTTTCGGTTGCCAGAGAGAGTGTGAGCGAGTTGCTACTGGCCAGTTCAAGTAACCGATCATCGGGTGCTCGGTTCCAGAGAAAATAAGACAGTTTAGAAGCAAGTTCATACTCGCTGATGGGTTCTGGTTTCGGTGTATTACTGTTTTCAATTAAAAATAGAAACTGCGGTGAGGTAAGCACGATTAACAGTGCATCTTTGATACTCTGTGTGAAATCTTGATTGTCTTGAAAGGATTGTTCCCAGATCGCCAGCAGTGACTGCAGTTCTGTATTTGTCAGGGGTCGGCGGAAAGCGCGTGACGCAAAGTTTTCAATCACTTCGCGAGCATACACTTTGGGTTGGTCGGTGTGGTTGGATGCAATAAAGATATTGGTGTGTGTAGCAGGTGGCCACGTGTCATAATACGGGCCTTCAAACTCAACGGATTTAATGAGCAACCGCGGCATGTTACGACCGTCGGTGTATTCACTGCGCACCCCAATTTCACGAATTCCAGCCAGATAATTGACATTGTCTTTTTCCACGTCTGGGCTGGGGAAATTTTCAATGGCACCTTCAAAAATGTATTTTTGCAAATCGGTCCCAGAAACGGTTTGCGGTTTACCGACAGGAGATAGCGTACTGCCACAATCGCGTCGCAATCCGACATGGACACCGATATGTGGTGCTCGTGTTTCAAAAGTGCGGAATCGTTCCGCCTGGGGATGTGTGTCTTGCAGTCGTGTCAGGACAAGACGGTGGGGAGCCACACCGCCGGCGTATTGGACTGTCAGGGGCATAGCCCCTGCTCCGATGCGTACAGTCATGAAGGCCGGCTGATGTAGCGTCGCTGAGAAATGTCGCTCGCCCAGTTTTAATGTCAAACTTGCTGGTTTGATATCCGGATCCGGAGGCTGAACCAAACTTCGGCCCGGTTCCACTAGAGCTTGGATTTCGGACAAGTCTAACGCCCTACTGTATATATGAACATTATCGATATCGCCCCGAAACAACTGCGATTGCTGAATCCGTCCAATGTGCAGTTGCACAGCTCGATTGTCCAGATTGCCATTGTTGATTGTGCCGGTGGCTACTAGGTATCCATTGACATACAGGTTGGTTTGATTCGTACCGCGGCGTACGACGGCAGCAACATGTTGCCACGTATTGACTCGAATAATGCCGGGCCGTGAGGCAACAGTGCCGTTGGACTGGTTATTGGGTCCCGCCGTTTCAATCCTCAGCACTCCTTGATTATTCGGCATATCCAGATACCAACCGTGGGTCCAGTTGTATTTACCAAGGCAGACAATTCCTCCCTGCCTTAATTGCGTGGGTCGAATCCAGGCGGCTACCGAGAAGTCTCCTGTACCCACATTCATCGAATCATTACGTTTTACAACAACCGAGTCGTCGTTTCCATCGAGCGAGATGGCCTGACCAAATGGCGAATCTACATATCGAGCACCTCCCTGAAGCTGCCCCTGCAGAGGTTCCATCTTTGGATTTGAATGAGCGTTTTCGTTTAATTGCCAAGCGCCAATTAATCCGACGCCCAGTTTGGAGGAATCTGGTTTGACGGCGTTTTCCAAGGGTGG
Source organism: uncultured Planctomycetaceae bacterium (assembly GCA_963934735.1). GTDB lineage: Bacteria > Planctomycetota > Planctomycetia > Pirellulales > Pirellulaceae > UBA721. The sequence continues at coordinate 33,476 of CAWVZW010000010.1, read as the reverse complement.
AGTAACATAGACGTCGGCCTGATAAATACCTTCTTTTTCTATGGAGACCACCTGAGGTTCTTGTAGTGACGTAATGGTGACGGCATCTGAGGAAGATTCGTCTTGCGCGAGACTGCCCTTTTCTAGCAGCAGGGCATCCTCATACCGTGCTGCATTCACGGTGACGCGGAAATTTCCCTCGTCAGGCAACTCCCGCAGGGAGATCTTGAAATTTGCCTTCGGCCCGTATGTGCTTTCGATTTGGAACAACTCTGCACTGGGGATGGCCGGTCGCAATAATAACCCTTGTTCAACGGATTGGTACGCAAGTCCTTGGGGGTATCCGCCTGTTCCCCGCATACAAGCAAACACGGCATGATAAATACTGTCATATTCTCGCCAACCGCGTACGGTTGAGTTACCTGCATAGCCTTCGATGAATTTGAAAGCAGTTTGCATCTCGAGAGGCGCATAGGTAAATGGTTTGGCTGGAGAAAGTTCGGTGACTAGATAGTCTGGCATGGGTAACAATGTGCTTAGTGCACCGAGCGTCAAATTTCCAGCGAGCGGTTTTGGGTTGACCGCTTTACCAAGGTCCATGCGAAATGTTTGGATGACCGGTGGCGTGTTGGGGTCGACGATACTTTGTTCGAGTGCTTGCTCGGCAATCTTAAAGTAGGATTCAATGAGCAGTGGTGATAATAGCAAAGTCTGCTGATTATTTAAAAACCCATCCTTGGATTTCGCGTCGGGCGGTAGTCCGTTGGCTAGGTTTTCATCGAGACCGAGTAAATCTTGCAATGTGTTTTGATATTGGCTTACGGTGAGTCGACGAATTGCGCCGTTGTACTCGCGATCCCGGTTTCGAGCAGCAATTAGATTTTCTTGGATCCACGTTAATAATAATTGACGCTCTTCGGTGGTAGGTTGTAATTCATCTTCAGGTGGCATCTCTCCTGATTTTACCTGATGATAAATCGCATCCCATAATCGCAGTCGCTTTTCGGGAAGTGATCCATCTAAATGGTCAACGCGAATCCCAGAAGTCAGTTCGTCGGGATTATGACAACTCAAACAATAGTTGTTTATCAAAGGCTGGATGGATTTGCGAAAATATTTCGACGTTTCAATATTCCGAGTTTGGGCTTGTACCGATGATTGGAAACACGTTAACGCAATGATGCTGGCCAGCATGATCCCGGCAGAAGCTATTGGTGACGATGGGTAAAGCTTGGTCATAGGGAAGGGTATAGATGGTCAAAGGGTGAAAGACAACAGTGTTACTCGTGTGAGTAATACCTCAGTCCATTATTTCGAATGTGAAGGTCACTTTATATTCTTGAGTAGGGTCGCATTTTAGAGGCCGCGGCACAAGGATGAAATTATCAGTAACGATAGGATTTAGCTCGTGTCCTCGAGTAATTTTAGTGTTTTTTATTCGTTGATCAAAAAACGCTACAAATGGTCGCCCTCCTCGCTGCGAACCATTGTTATTAACGGTATCAAAACTCGCGTCACCTTGGTTTGGTGAGATTGCAAAAGTCATGCTATTGCGATCACTGCTAATCGTCTGTTCAAAGCTATTTTCCCCATTTGCCATTTTGGCTGACCAGGCGGGATCGCCATAAAAGGCAACAACATCGCGATCAAATTGAAGGCCACGTTTGTCACCCGCACTGGTGGAAGATTCGCCGAGCCGATGTACAAGTGCATGATGATTTGCAAAAAACGCTTGATTCATTGTGTATCGACCTGGTTGTTCGATAAAGTAGTCCAAAATGCCCCAGCCTTGATATCCATACCATGTGGGCACGGTGTATCCGATCATTTGCTTGACACCAACGTCATTCATCCATGCAAGTGCCATCGCATCGGGGCCATTTATATTACCCATCAAACAGTTCCCGATTGGGAGGTAGACTTTGGGGTTGTTCGAATCGATATCAATACGTGTCTTATTTGTATCGACCCCAAACATTTGTCCAGCTTTACTACGAAAAAAACCATTGCGATAGCGAAAGCCGATCATCCAGTCGCCCTGCGTGGCATGTCCAGAGGTTACAAATAAGTCGGCTTGATATTGATTGAGTGTGTCGACGAGGGCAGCAGTTGTATCGTCAGGACCGCGCAGTTGTTTGGCAGCAGAGTCGCGTTTCTTTTGCACAAGCTTATTTTTTACGAGTTCGTCATACCATAAGCCTTCAGTGCAACACTGCAAGGCAATTTCAGTACCGGATGCAACTTTGTGAATGGTTAAGGGTTCACGATGTTTTGCGATGGCAAGCGCGTTCGCTGCATCAAACCCAGTCAATATGCCCCAATAGGTATCGGTGTAGGGGTCGTCATCAAGTTTACGAGTTAGTTGATGAACGGCAGCGACGAATTCGGTTGTGGTTTCGTTGGGCGTGGACACAAAACAGACATATTTGGGAAACTGCTGTGTAAGCTGGGATAGAGAATCCCCGACTTGGTCGTCAAACACGATGACCTGTGCTTGATGTTTTACGACGAGCGTCTGCACGACCTTGTTCCATTCAGCGTTCTTATTGGTTTGCTGCGAAACGACAACGGTATATGTATCGTCGGCCGCGTAGGCTGTACTGGCGGCAACAACAATAATGAATGCAATAATGCGTTGAAACGTCGTCATGGGGTTTCTCATTGATGAGGGCTATTTTTTGACAGGAAACGGAGGCGCATCATATTGAACACGCAGTCGGTCGAATTCTTGTACGAGTGAAGTTTGTACCCGCTTGTATTTTGGATGATTATAAACATTGACCATTTCTTGTGGGTCGTAGGTTAAGTCGAACATATTCCATTCGTTGGTGGCAGGAAAAAAGAACAGTTTGTGAGTCATCGAGCGCACCCCGAAGTGTTGTGGTACAGCATGTTCGCCAAACTCGTAGTATGCATAATACAGGGACTCACGCCACTTTTTCACTGTACCGTTCATGATGGGCACAAGTGATTGTCCGTCGACCTCTGCCGGTACTTCAATACCGGCCATTTCCAGAAAAGTAGGTGCATAGTCGATATTTTGTATCAATTCGGTTGGTTGTGATTGAGGTTTAACAACTCCTGGCCAACGAATAAGAAATGGCATTCGAAAAGATTCTTCAAACATCCAGCGTTTGTCATACCAGCCATGTTCGCCGAGAAAAAATCCTTGGTCCGATGAATAGATGACAATTGTATTTTCAGCTAATCCGTTATCGTCGAGATATTTGAGCATTCGGCCAACGCTCTCGTCGACCGCTTTAACAGTGCCGAGATAGTTTTTCATATAGCGTTGGTATTTCCAGCGAACGATTTCTTGATGGCTAAGTTTACCAGCTTTAAAGTCAGCCAAAAATGCTTGGTTTTGCGGTCCGAAATGAGCATCCCAAACTTGCTTTTGCTGGGCGGTCATACGATTGTATTCGGGCGTGCCATATCTGTCAGGCTTTGGTAACACAACGTCGCCACGTTCATTTTTTCGTACTTTTGCGTCATATGCCCAGTCGAAATGGCGGTCGATCTCCATTTGATTTCGAGCTAATGTGCTGCTGCGGTTGGCATAGTCATCGAATAACGTTTCAGGTTCAGGAATCTGAACGTCATTGAAATCGTCCAGATGTCGTAGCGCAGGAGAGAAGGTGCGATGTGGCGCTTTGTGTTGGCACATCAAAAAGAAGGGTTTGCTGTCATCGCGGGAATCAAGCCAGTTGATTGCCTTGTCGGTTGTCAGGTCCGTTGCATAGCCTTCAAAGCGTTTATGCGAGCCGTCTTTTTGGACGAAAACAGGATTATAGTAGCTGCCTTGCCCGGGAAATATTTCCCAATGGTCAAAGCCGACGGGTGTGGTTTTAAGGTGCCATTTTCCGATGACAGCCGTGTTGTAACCATTGTCATGTAGTTCTTTGGCTACGGTCCATTGGGTTTGATCTAGGCCTTTACCGGTGTTACGCATGAAACCGTTCTTATGGCTATGCTTGCCCGTTAGGATTGTTGCACGTGACGGGCCACAAATGGAGTTGGCACAAAAGGAATTAAGGAAAACCGCCCCTTGTCGTGCAAGTTGATCGATGCTGGGAGTGGGCGCAACGTCGGCAAGCGGCCCACCGTAGGCAGAAATAGACTTAATGGCATGATCGTCGGAAAACAAGAACAGAATATTTGGGCGTTGTGCGCTCGACTTTGTTCCGCCGAGATTGTTTTTCTCTTTGGCTTGAACCGAGTCAGCAGGCCCCAATAAAAGCATCACTGCAGACATCATGATGAGGACGGCAACACAGGATTTACGTATTTTGACTTGCAACATGGTTGTGATTACTTAGAAGGTTTTGAAATTAGCTGAGTATATCGTGGACAACTTTACCGTGAATATCGGTCAAACGAAAGTAGCGTCCTTGGTATCGGTAGGTGAGCTGTTCGTGATCCATTCCCAGTTGGTTTAAGACCGTCGCTTGTAGGTCGTGCACGTGTACTGGTTTATCAACAACACGGACGCTGTAGTCATCGGTTTCACCGTAAGACATTCCCCCGCGGACTCCACCACCGGCAAGCCAATATGAAAAGCAACTAGGATGATGATCTCGGCCGTAGGTTGTTTTTGTGAGCTTGCCTTGGCAATAGACGGTACGGCCGAATTCACCGCCCCAAATAACAAGTGTATCGTCGAGCATGCCGCGTTGTTTGAGATCTTGAAGCAGTGCTGCCGTTGGTTGATCTGTATCCGCACATTGAATGGGGATTTGAGCAGGTGCGTTGCCGTGTGCGTCCCAACCCCGATGATAAAGTTGGATGAATCGGACACCGCGTTCGGCAAGGCGGCGTGCAAGCAGGCAATTGTATGCATAGCTGCCAACGTTATTGACTTGCGATCCATACATATCGAGCGTATTTTGGGTTTCGCTTTTAATATTGATCAACTCGGGCACGCTCATTTGCATACGGAAAGCGAGTTCATATTGTGCGATACGAGTTAAGATTGCGGGGTCGCGGAATCTCTCGGCTTGCTGAGCGTTTAGTTTGCGTAGCGAGTCGAGCATGCGTCGCCGCTGAGCTTGAGTGACTCCGTTGGGATTGTAGAGATCTAAAATTGGATCTCCTTGCCCGCGGAATTTCACGCCTTGAAAATGACCGGGCAAAAACCCCGCTCCCCATAAGCGATCATAGAGTGGTTGTCCGGCCTTTGCGCGGCCATTGGATGTCATCGCGACAAACGCGGGTAGGTTATGATTTTCGCTGCCAAGCCCATAACTAACCCACGCACCCATACTGGGCCTGCCCGGATTAACGGAGCCAGTCTGAAATAGCGTCGCTGCCGGGTCATGGTTGATCGCTTCGGTGTACATGCTCTTAACGACACAGATATCGTCTGCCATTTTTGCAACGTGTCGTTGAGGTGCACTGAACCAAGTTCCTGCTTGCCCATGCTGGGCGAACTTTAAGCTGCTGGGGGCAACGGGAAAAGTTTTTTGCCCAGATGTCATTGTTGTTTTGCGTTCAGCGGGATAGATCGACGTCGGGACCTCTTCGCCAAAACGCTTTTGCAAGTTCGGTTTGTAATCGAATAAATCTAGCTGCGAAGGGCCACCAGACTGAAATAAGTAAATGACGCGTTTGGCTTTAGGCTGGAAAGGCGGTGCGCTGATGTGACCCGTGTCACTTCCAAGGAGTTTGTTTTCGCCCGTTGCCAACGAAGCGAGTGCGATTGTACCTAAACCGACAGCGCTGTCGTTGAGAAACGTGCGACGATTGTGTCGCAGGTGATCGCATTGTGTGTCGGCTGTTGTCATTATCTAGTTTTGTGTAATCGCTTCATCGAGATTTAATATCGTGTTCATTATTAATGTTAACGCTGCAAGTTCACTAATGTCATAGTCCTGATTATACGGTGATGCGCCGATGGAGAGCAGTTTTTTTGCCGAATCAAGGTCGGCTTCAAAATCGACTATATACGCGTCGTAATCAGTCATTAGGACAGTGAATTCACGGCCAGTTGGTTTACGGCTTGTTATTCGTTGAAAACCAGATACCACGCGGGCGGCTGCAGTGACAGGTGTGTTTGCGAGTTCGCGTTGGGCAAGTAGCCGCGCAGATTCCACAAACGTGATATTGTTCATCATGGTGAGCGCTTGCAGTGGCGTATTGGTTTGATCGTTTCGGACAATGCAGGTTTCACGAGAAGAGGCGTTGAATGCCATCATGGTTGGGGGTGGAACCGTTCGTCGCCAATAGGTATATATGCTGCGTCGATAAATTTTGGCTCCCTGATCTTGTTTGTAAGCAGCATTGGAAATACTCCTCCAAATTTGCGGTGGCATGTATGGCTTGACCGAGGGTCCACCGACATCTTCGACCAACAGTCCGCTGTTAAAAAGCGCAGCATCCCGAATGGCGTAGGGGGAAAGTCGTTTGCGAGGGCCTCGCGCAAGCAGTTTGTTTTCTGGGTCTCGTTGTTCAAGTTCCACCGAGGCCGCCGAGGATTGCCGATATGTATCGCTAGTGACAATCAATCGGTGCATTGCCTTGACGTTCCAATTTTGAGCAACGAATTCGGTAGCGAGCCAATCTAACAATTGCGGGTGACTTGGGTAATCGCCTTGAACACCAAAGTTCTCGCTTGTTTTGACTATTCCTGTGCCAAAGAAGTGTTGCCAAATGCGGTTGATTGTGACGCGAGCGGTCAGTGGGTGATCGGCACTAGTTAACCATTGGGCTAAGCCTAATCGATTGCGTGGCCATTGCGGATTCCACCCGCCGATTGCCTGAGGGACCGCGGCTATTAGTTTCTCCGATTTTTCAGGCTGATCATATTGGCCTCGATTAAGCAAATATGTATCGCGTGGATTCTCCAATTCGTGCAGGACCATTACGGTTTTCGGGTTACCGGATTGTGGTCGGGGAACAGACGTTTGTACAACTTGAATTTTCACAGGATCGGGGACAATGAATTTCGTTTGGGCAGTTGTTAAATGTGGCCAAGTCGCTGGTACTGTAATAAAGGGCGGACTGTTGCCGTTATTAGGCCCTAACCCTGCTTCAGCGATATTGTTGAAAAAAGCAAACAACTCGTAAAACTCGCGTTGTTCGATAGGGTCGTATTTATGGTTGTGGCAACGCGAACAGTTTAAGGTTAAACCTAAGAACATGGTGCCCATAGTTTCTACTCGGTCGGCGACATATTCGACGATCCATTCCTCCGGGATAGAACCACCCTCGGAATTGATACGGTGATTACGATTGAATCCGGTGGCGACTTGCGTGTAGAAATCGCGCTCGGGTATTAAGTCGCCGGCCATCTGCTCAGTGACGAATTGATCGAAGGGCATGTTGGTGTTGATTGCTTTAATGAGCCAATCTCGCCAGACCCACATATAACGGAGTCGATCGTTTTGGTATCCATCGGTATCGGCGTAGCGTGAGGCTTCGAGCCAAGCGAGGGCCATATGTTCGCCGTAGCGTGGATCGTTCAAGAGACGATCAACGGCTTGTTCATAAGCAGCGGGACTCGGGTCTGCGATAAACCGTTGGATGTCGTCTTTACTGGGTGGCAGGCCAATTAGATCAAAAGTCACGCGCCGTAAGAGAGTTGCTTTGTCGGCTCTCTGTGCGGGTGTAAGATTTTCTTGTTCAAGTCGAGCACGGATAAATTGGTCAATTGCATTGGCGGTTTGATCATTCTTTTTTGAAGTAGGGACGGTGGGACGTTGGGGCGGAATAAACGCCCAATGTCGGTCGTCGGCGGGCCAAGGGGCACCCTGCTCTATCCAGCGGATGAGGGTTTGACGATCTTCAGTTCGGAGAATGCGTTTTGAATCTGGAGGTGGCATTTGCACATCGGGATCCATACTAGTGAGGTGTTCCAGCATGGCACCAGTGGTGAGTACTTTTAATTCGAAAACAGACGCACGTAAATCAAACCGTAATTCAGATTCTCGTGCTGCATCATCAGGACCGTGGCAGTGATAGCAAGAGTCCGAGAGGATGGGTTTGATGTCACGAGAGAAACTCAGCGGCGCTGCTGAGGTAGTAGATGATGTCATCGCGGCAATGACAACAAGACAAATTGTATTAAAACGTGACATCGCATTATTTTAGCTGCGTTAATACTAGTTGTCATCTATTTAAGAGAGCAGACAAGGCATTTCTAGCGATATCTACGTGTAACGTAGGAATTACATAACCGTTACACGGTTTGTCCTACGCTTGGATGGCAGTGAGGTCACCGGTGCTATCAGCAAAAGAAGTTGTTTCGACACCCATTTTGTTCAGCATCGTGACAAATAGGTTTGACATTGGTTCGTCGTTAGCAACTTTAACGTAGTGCCCATGTTTTAAACCTAGACCCGATCCGCCGGCAAAGATAAGCGGGTAGTTGCTGTTGTTGTGGGTCGTGCTGTTACTGCTGCCATGCAAAACCATCGTACGGTCAAGCAATGTGCCATCGCCTTCTTGCTGTGAATCCAATTGCTCGAGGAAATAAACCAATTGCTCTGTCATAAACTTGTCCCACTTGCCCAAGGCAACAGCGCCTTCAGGTTTGTTCCATCCGTGCGCCAATGTATGAAGACTCGCTTTGAACCCTTCTTTGAAGGGAAACGGTCCTGCCTTGCTCGTGAAGTCGGCCATGCTGGCGATTTGGTAAGTGGCTACGCGAGTGGAATCCGTTTTGAACGCCAAGTACATGAGATCATACATTGTGCGAATAAACTCTTTGGGAGCTTGGTCGTCGGAATCTAGTTTTAGCTCCTTGCGTTCTTGATCCGTTAGTTCCGGCAGTGGAACGTCCAGCCAATGTTGAGTTCGCTTAACGCGTTGTTCGATTTGTCGAACGGCAGCAAGATACTCATCGAGTTTTTCCTGGTCCGGTTTACCTAGCCGGCGTCGTAGTGATTTGGAATTCTCTAATACGCTGTCCAACATGCTTGCAGAAGATTTCACCCTGCGGTGACGAGCTTGTAAATCAGCATCGGCAGTACCAAACAAGCGGTCAAAAATTATTTGTGGTTGATTCAATGCGGGAATGGGCCGACCTTGCTCATTGAAGCTCATCGTGCTCGCCCGCGTCGGTTCGCCAATGCCTCCGTCAGTCGACAGCGTGATTGAGCTAAAGCGGGTATCATCGGCGATGCTGTTAGCAGCAACTTGGTCGACGGAAATTGTGTTGCGCAGGAATTTCCCGTCAAGTCCGGCTGCTGTCAAAAATGTATCACCCGTATCATGCCCACCAAGTTTTCGTCCTAAGGGATGAGACATGCCACCAAAAATAGTAACTTTCTGGCGCAGCGGTGAAAGTGGTTTCAGACTTTCGTTAAATGTGTAATCACGACCTTCACCGTTAGGGAACCAGCGCCATTTGTGCAACTCGCCTCCTTCTTTAGGGAGCCCAATTCCAAACGGAAAGTACATAGCGCACATTCGTCGTGGCAGATCTTCCGCAGCTACACTGTGCCCCATACATTCCAAGTAAGGAAGCGCCATGGATACGCCCGTACCGACTAAAAAGGTACGGCGGTCGAGGTGCCATGATTTATTTGAAGTGCCGGTAGGTTTACTTGGCATAAAAAGTCCCAGTTTGGCTAAAAAGTGTTGCAGCGATTACTAGATTCGATTCTTCTAACCAGAATACTCTCATAATAACATTTTAGTGTGTAGAGTGATTTCGGTGCACATCTATTTTGTGCGAAATGCATCACTATTAACGATCGATTTAATAAGATTTTTCAAGCGATAATCTGAGGTGGTAAAGCTCTGGATTAGTTCATCAATTAGGTGTTTATCACTCCATTCGATGTCACGTCCGAGTGCATAGATGGTGAGGCGAGTGGCTAAAGCCCGTGCAAAATCGTTTTTCCGTTGGACAAGAAGATATTGCTTGAGGCTCTCCGCTCCTTGCAGTTGGTGGTCGTCTGGTAACACGTCGTTGGCAACGATTTCACGCTCGAGTATCGCGCCGCCTTTTGCGATCTTAATGGTTTCCCGGAATTTTCCTACGGCATCGAAATGCTCCAGCGGAATACCCCATGGGTCGATGGACTTGTGACACGCAGCACATGAAGGTTTTTCTCGATGTACAGCAAGTTGCTCGCGTACCGATAACTTTGCGACATCAGGATTGGTTGAATCTAAATCAGGCACGTCCGGCGGTGGCGGCGCCGGCGGGTCGTTTAATAGTCGGTCTCGAATCCAAACAGCTCTGCGAATCGGATGTGAATCCTGACCCGTCGATCCGATCATTAACACACTGGCTTGACCAAGTAATCCACCTCGGCGATCCTCATCCGCTAGCGACACTTTAGTGAAACTGCGACCAGTGACACCGGCGATCTTGTAATGCTTTGCCAAAGGTTCGTTGAGCATGGTGAAATCGGAATCGAGAAAATTCAGGGCACTGAGATCCTGCATCAGCAACTCTCGAAAGAAGTTGCGTGTTTCACCGACCATATCCTGCTTCAGTTCTTCTGCAAATCCTTTATAGATATCACGGTCGATTGCAATGTGGTGAATATTTTCTGTCTTAAGCCATTGGTCGGTGAATTGACTGATAAACCGCCACGCCCGATCATCTTCTAGCATCCGATCGATCTGCGAGTTGAGTATTTCAGGATTGCTCAATGTCCGATTTTCGGCATGATCAAAGAGTTCCTGATCGGGCATTGTACTCCAGAGGAAATACGATAGGCGACTGGCGAGTTCCCAGTCGTTTAACTTGCGGCCTTTGGCAGCAAGCGGTTCGGTTAAATAGAGAAACTCTGGTGAAATCATGATCATTGCCAACGTCTCTTTGACGGCTTCTTCTAGATTGGGAAATTCTGGGCGAATTGATTCATAGAAGGCAAGCATTTCAGCGACTTCGGCGCGTTTGACCGGACGACGAAAAGCACGTTTCATGAATCGTTCTAGCACTTGCTCGATATATAAAGATTCGTTTTGATCACGCAATTCCGATTGGAATAGAATTTCACGGTATCGCTGGGTTGGCCATTGCGTGAACACAGGCCCAATAAACTCGACCGATTCGATGTGAATCAATGGCATGCCTGCTTCCACAGGGTGTGCGTTGATTTTTTTCCCGTCGACAGTGACCTCTTGTCGTTTAGGTTTCGCTGAATAATCGTCATATCGATTTCGAATTCGCACAACCAGCCCCGGGAATTTTCCTTGCCCACGAACCGGTAGCGGGTGGTTTTCGATGCGACCACGAAACTCATAAATCTGAGACTGTTTGGATGTGATCTCTAGTGATGAAGTAACTTTCCAAAGTTCCTCAGTATCAGGGCGATAGCCAACCGACGCTTCTAAAATAGGTGGCCCGCGACCTTCATTGACGACAGCGCGAGCTTTAACACGAATTAGGTAATCCCCATGTTCTGGGTAATCATCCACCATTTTGCCGTAAAATCCTTGGGATCGCCCAAGTTGATTAGACAACTCGACGTTGAACCAGTTTTGAACGTTACTCTTTTCAAAGGTATGACTAAATACTTCCGGTTTTGGCTTGGTGTGAATAATGCGGTCTAGCCCCCGTCGTGCCGCAGCAAGATAATACTCGATTTGGATAGCCGACATTTGCAATGATTGTCCGTTATTGCGAAATCCATCGGGTGATAATCCTTCTGGCGGGAGGTCGCGGTTGTAATCCATTTCGAGACCAAGTAGATCGTGCATGGTGTGTTGATATTCGGTCCGATTCAGCCGGCGCAAGACGACTTGTCCCTCGTTGGTTTTCATCGTTTGCTGGGCATGCTCAATTTGACCGTTAATCCAATCAACGAGGGTTGTACGTTCCGTGGTTGTTAAGGTTGGCTCGTCTACCGGAGGCATTTCTGATTTGTTGATTACATGTAACGCTTCGATCCAGACTTGGGCAGCGGCGCGGTCCTCAACAAAATCAATGGCGAGGTTGTCAAAACGGACATCCGATTCTTGAACGTCTTGTCCGTGGCAGCCAAAGCATTTTGATTGCAAAATGGGCAGGATTGTACTGCGATAGTGTTTCAGTGATCCTGGTCGCGCGGCGTGTGTCTGAGCAGCGGCAAAGATTGTAATCGCCATCGCGAAGATGAACTGTATGTTGTTTCCCATCTGATTTATTTTAGTTGACCCGATTACCTATGGCAAACGATACGTTGTGGTGGTTCGCGGAAGAGTGATTATCTAATTTATAAGGTAGCTGCAATAGTGTAGACTGACTGCCTATATTCTGGCGGTTCCCCTATGTATAAATCACACACTACTTGGAGTAGTCTCGATGAAAGTTTGTTCCATAAAGTTGTTATATTTGTCGCTCATATGGTTTGTTATTGGCAATGCAAACGCACAGGAGTCGCCGCAGTTGGTTTCGCATTGGCAATTGAATTCACAAACCGTTCAAGGCAAGAAGCTCAAGGCAATTGTTGGGCTCGACGGAGATCTGACCTTCTCTCCGCGCTTTATAAAGGATGGCCTCGGCCAATCGATATTGTTTGAAAATGAAAGTGGCCGCTGTATATTAGCCTCGGATTTTAATGACGTTAAAACACAATTGCCGACTTCGGCGATGACGGTTGCCGCTTGGTTTAGTGTGGATACGCGGCAACCATGGGGCGGAATTATCAATGTACTGCAAGATAACGGTAATTATGAAAAAGGGTGGTATCTAGGGTATGGGGAAGAGACGTTTACCTTTGGGCTCGCGACAACCGGCGCTGATGATGGCGATGGGAGTCTTAGTTACTTTGCTTCAAAAACGAACTATGAAATCGGAAAACTGTATCACGTCGTTGCCACGTTCGATGGCAAATTGACGAAGATCTATGTCAATGGAAAACTTGAAACGACAGAGACCTTACAGCACGGGGAAATTCTCTATCCCCAAAAAGCTCCGTATGTTATCGGGTCCTATGTCGACGACGACGAATCCCATCCGCACCATGGGCGGATTCGCGAAGTAAAAGTGTTCACTGAGGCTGTCAGCGGCGATTGGGTTGAACAGGAATTTAAAAAGCAGGCAACGTTAGCGGCGGAGGCGGCTAATGCAGCAGAGCGGCAGTTGGAATTGGCGCTGCTACCCTATTTGCATGTCGTCGACGATCACAACGTGACGATCATGTGGGATACAAACCTACTCGCATCTTCGCAGGTACATTTTGGAGTGACTACAAAATGCGAATCGTTAGCAACCGCCGCCGACGAGCGAATTCATGAAGTTCGACTTGCGGACCTAAAAACGGGAATACAATATTTCTATTTCATTGAATCAACGACCGCTGGTGGTCAAAAGTTGACATCAGATGTAGCCAAGTTCACCATTCATATAAACCAAGGGGTACCATCGGCAATGGTCAGCGTGGTGAATCGATCAACATTGCCGACAGGACGACGGATTAGCCCAGTGGGGGATCTCGCTACGTTTTCTGGGCGTCCGGTTGACATCGAAACGAGCCAAGACGGCAAGCACGTTTTCATTAAAGACAAATCATCGTTGCGAGTGGTCGATGCCGTGACATTTGAGTTGTTGGATAGCGCGACAATTAAAGGCGGAGCGTCACTGTATGGCTTGGCGACTGGTACAGATGGGCGGGTCTATTATTCGGATACGAATAACCTTGTTCACATATACCGCCTTAATGATCAACTCAAGCTTGAATCGCTGGAGCCCATTACCTTGCCGGCAGGATCGTTTCCTTGTGGCCTTGCGATTTCCGCTAGTGGTCAACAGTTGTTCGTGTGTTTATCCAAGAAGAACTCGTTGGCCATTGTCCAATTGGCAACGGGAAAAGTAGAACAGGAAGTTGCTGTGGGTGTTGCTCCGTTTGACGTCGTGCAAGTCGGAGAGCAGTTGGTCGTGTCAAATATCGGTGGGCGACGTGCGGTTGATGACGACAAGACAGCACCCTCAGGTGGGACCGAAACGGTTGTAGATGATCGAGGAATTGCCAACACAGGTACCGTGTCGATTGTTTCGCTGACGGACTATACCGTTACGAGCGAGATCACTGTCGGATTACATCCTTCGGTAATCGTAAATGTTGAGGGCACCGTGTTGGTGTGTAACACAAACGAAGATTCGTTGGCGATTTTAGACTTGGCAAAAACCAGTTCCCAGATGATGGATGTCAAGCCCGATGCGCGTTTGGCGTTTGGATCGATGCCGAGTTGTGTTCGCTGGATCCCCAAAAAAGGACTGTTGTTGGTCACGCTGGCTGGAAATAATGCAGTCGGTATTTATCAGAAAACAGTTGCGGGTGGTTTTCATTGCGTCGGCCATATCCCGACCGCTTGGTATCCAGCGGGACTAGCATTCAACGAGGACTATTTGTTTGTAGCCAATGTCAAAGGTTTTGGATCGCGTTTTGGAGAAGTTGGTGGTAAGAAAGGCCACAATAGTCACGAGCATCGAGGAGTCGTACAACGTATCGCGTTTGCCGATATTCTCAATGAAGAAAAGCAGACGGCGTGGTCGACTCAAGTTGCCAAGAACTCGAAATTTTCTCAGATATTACGTAATCAAATGTTGTCTGCAGTTGAAGAGGAAGTGGCGGCAGTACCGATTCCTGAAAAATTAGGTCAACCAAGTGTTTTCAAACATGTTATCTATGTAATCAAAGAAAATCGCACATTTGACCAGGTGTTCGGTGATTATAAGAAAGCGCGTAGTGCTGCAAGGTTGTGCGTCTTTCCAAGGGAAGTCACCCCAAACCATCATGCCTTGGCAGATCGATTTGGCATCCTAGATAACTACTATTGCAACGGTGTAAATTCTGCCGACGGCCATTCGTGGGCCACTGAAGGAAATGTAACTCCCTATCTGGAACGCGCTTTTGGTGGGTTTAGTCGTAGCTATACATTTGGCGATGACCCGATTACATATTCTTCAAGCGGATTCGTATGGGATCATGTTTTGGCGGCTGGGCTCTCGTTCCGTAACTATGGTGAGATGAATTATTCATCCACTCCAAATGGGATCAAATATCAGGAAATCTATCGCAAATTTCTCGCCGAGGAAGAAATGGTGTTTGGCCAGAATATCGGTGTGGAACGATTGCGTAAATATTCTTCACCAACATATCCGGGGTGGAATATGGAAATTCCGGATGTGCTGCGCATGTCCCGATTTATCAAGGAGTTTCGCGAATATGAGAAACAGGGTACGTTTCCGAATTTTAGTATTGTCTATTTGCCACAAGATCATGCAGGAGCAGGTGGCGTTACGAGTGCCGCCCATTTAGCTGACAACGATCTGGCATTAGGTCAGTTGATTGAGGTCGTTAGTCATTCAAAGTTGTGGAAGGATACGGTTATTTTCATCAACGAAGATGACCCGCAAGCAGGTTGGGATCATGTGGATGGTCACCGCTCGATTTGTCTTGTTGTCAGCCCTTATAACAAACCCGGAGTGAACCATCATTTCTATAACCAAACATCGGTGTTACGTACGATGTTGCATATTCTAGGGTTGCCGCCGATGAATCAACAAGATGCCTCGGCGCCGTTAATGCGAGAGTGCTTTCAGGCTGAACCGGACTTTACGCCCTATGTGCCTCTGAGTTCGAAAGTGGCAATCAATCAGTTACCGCCGCCACAACAGCAATGGACAAGTTTAGAACAACATTGGCGGGAAGTACTAGCTACGGTGCCGATCAAAAGAACCGGAATGAAAACCGAAGAAGATGAAGACAATCTAAATCGTTTCATTTGGCACGACGTCAAGGGTTGGAAGACACCGTATCCAGTGAAATTGTCTGGAGCTCACGGCCGAGGATTAAAGCAACTGCAATTAGTTTTCGGTGACGCTGACGACGACTAGTGATGCGTTCTATAGTCCGATGATTGGTTTGCCTAAGCAGATGTCACGGCGGATGTTTTGGAAGTGATCATCATATTGTTGAGCCGCATCGACTCCCAAATGATGAAACATCGTAGCCGCGAGGTCGGCAGGTGAAACTGGGTTGTCAGCGACATAGCCTCCGTCATCCGTCGTCCGGCCATAGACCCGTCCGCCGTTTACTCCACCTCCTGCCATTAGAGTTGTGAATGCATGTGGCCAATGGTCACGACCCGTTTTAAGGGTCATTGCATTTTGAGAGAATTGTCCGATTTTGGGCGTTCGACCAAATTCGCCAGTAGCGACGACCAGTGTTGAATCCAAAAGTCCGCTGTCACTTAAGTCCTCAATGAAGGCTGCGAATGCGTGGTCAAACAGTGGGCATAGCGGATCTTTTAGTTTGGCAAAGTTGTCGTGATGGGTGTCCCACAGCGGCGAACGTTTATCGTGTTTACTCTCGTGGTCAAAATTAACAGTGACTAACGAGATGCCAGATTCGATCAGTTGTCGTGCTAGTAATAAACTTTGTCCAAAAGTGGTTTGTCCATATCGTTCCCGACGCTTGGCAGGTACTTTCTGTAGATCCAACGCTCGGCGAAAACTTGGTTGATGAAGCATCGAATAGGCCATATCAACATGTTCGGAATAGGTTTTAGCAGGTGATCCAAATCCAGCTTTGATTGTTTGACGCTGTTTCTGCAGTTGCTGAAGCAAATCTCGACGTTGTCCTAGTCGCTGAGCATCAACAAAAGGAAGAGTTTGAAATCCTGGTACCTTGAAGTCGGTTTCGCCTGGATCGCATTGAATGACCACTGGGTCAAATTCATCTCCCATGCGCCCACCCGACTGACCGGCGATACGTTTACTTTGACCGATGAATTGGGAATATAAAGGTAAGACGATGGAAGGTGGTAATTGATTAGCAGGATTCTTATATCGTGACACGAGTGAGGCGATGCTGGGCCAATCTTCGGGAGTGGCCTGATCGGTTGTGGGTGGGCCAAAATATTCTCGACCAGTATACATTTCACTGCAGGCGGGGCCATGTACTGGCATCCTGTGCCGCATCGATCGGAGCAGAGTGATTTTGTCCATCTGTGCGGCTAGTTGCGGAAGGTGTTCACATATTTGGATACCCGGAACGTTGGTAGAGATTGGTTTAAAATCTCCACGGACTTCGGCCGGTGCGTTAGGTTTCATGTCCCACAGATCGATGTGACTTGGCCCGCCGAATAAAAAAATAAAAACACAAGCGTGGTGTTTTCCCTGATAGCCAGATCTATTTTCTTCGTTTTCGGAATTGGCTCGCAGTTGTTCCAGTTCGAACGAATTTAAACCGAGCATACTCACCCCACCAATTTGCAACAACTGGCGTCGATTCATCGACGAATGAGGATTCGTCGATGTGCGATTAGGTCGAGAAAGTGGCGTGTTCATGGGGACTCACAGCTTGGATGGGCCAAGTTGATTTTTGTGAAAAGTTGCGATAGTAGATTACCTATATTTATACCATTGACCCACAGCGACAAGTGACTACATATGTCTCGGTGTGAATAGCACAGTGGTAACTATTTCGTTATGGAACAAGAAAAATGGTTGAATGGGTCCCTATTCTTAAGAATCTTACAGGTATCTCAGCAATTGTAAATCCGTTGTTTGCAGTCCCGATTTTCGTTGGATTGACAGCGAAGCAATCTAGGTTAGAACAGCAGCGAACTGCAAGAGTCACTGGTGTTTCAGTTTGGGTCGTGCTGATATTGGCAGCATTGTTTGGTGCGTTGTCCTTGAATATGTTGGGCATTCGAATCGATTCGTTTCTTGTGGCGGGCGGGATATTGTTGTTGCTGATGGGGATAACCATGTTGCATGCTGAGCCAAGTGGGAGTCGCGGTAAGCCAGAAGAAATCGCAGAAGCTGAAGCTAAGGACAATGTTGGTGTAGTACCTCTAGCGATACCGATCATGGCGGGACGGAGCAATTAGCCTAGTGATTTTGGACTATCAGCAAACGGTCCATTGGACTGGTCAAGTCGGTATTTTAGTGAACATTACGGTTGTCTCAGTTTTGGTATGGCTCACATTCTCGGCAGCAAAACGTATCGCTGATTTTCTCGGAACCACTGGAATTAATATTATTACACGGCTGCTGGGGTTGTTACTGGCCGCCTTGGCTGTTGAGCTTATTGCGACAGGTCTGACAAAATTATTTCCAGGATTGGCTTAGCCATTGCGCATAAAAAAAACGTGCCAGATAAATGTTTATCTGACACGTTTATATTTAACGCAAAAGCGTAGTCTGCTTAGTTTAAAATCTTTGCAAGATCTTTAACGACAGCATCTACGTTGACATCTTTGCCAACTTTGAATGCGTGGCTAGCTTGGACCTTGAGGCCCTTTGCCAAAATGATCGTGACTTCAACATCGGCATTTAAACCGTAATTGTCCGGACCATTTTCATATTCGTTTGGCAAAACAAATGGTACATTCTTAGCTTTTGATTTTCCAGCTAATTCTTTCGCACCTTTTGTAGCCGAACGTTTATCGTCGCCAAGGTAGTTTACGAACGCTCGCAGGTTCTTTTTGCTGTTCTTGGAAATCGCAGCATCAAGCTGATCGATCAAGTTTACAACTTTAGTATCTGTGGAACGAGTAAATACCATGACTTGTGGGCGTCCGCCATTTTTACAGCGATAGCACAAGTTATCTCCAATGGAGACACCATCGGTATCTGCACCAGCAAGTTTCTCTACATTGAATGCACCGATGGAGGCGCCGCTTTGAAGTCCACTTTTGACTTCTTCAGCTGAAACAACCGTGGTACCAAGCATCATGACAGCCGCAACTGTACAAGCAACTAAACGTTTCATCTTTTTCTCCTTGAAAACAAAATAGTGTGTATTGATTAGATGTAGTAGACAAAGAAAAATCGCGTCTACCATCCGTTACCCGTTAGCGGTAAGTATATAAGTAGCTACAGCCAAAGGCAAGCAATAGTCTTTACTGCTTCCCCCCCATTGTAACAGCAGCTACCTGCAATAATTTGGTATCATGGCAATATCTAGTTTTATATTTGTTTGTTTGTTTAGTGGCGTTATTACCTGTGCAAATTCAAAGACTCTGCAAAACGGCATCGCCATGGCTATTGATATTGCTTGCAATAATCGCATTAGCGTGTTTATTAGTGCCTCAACCTGTTGTGAACAGGCTTGAAGCACAAGTATCCAATCAACAATTGTCACAACAACTCGGTCATCGATCGCCGGTGGATTTAGCATTATCGGCCGACGGTACGTGGCTCGTTTCGGCTAATGAAACATCCAATTCAATTTCATTAATTGATGTTGAATCTGGCCGAGTGATTGATGAACTGGCCTGTGGTGAGAATCCAGCAACCGTCACGATTTGCTTGGATGGACAGCATGTATTGGTTTGTTGCCACTACAGTGGCGAGTTGATGGTTGTGGGTGTTGATGCGGGTCGTTTGGTGCAGCGGGGAACCATTTATGTCGGGTTTGAACCTGTCGGTGCAACGATTACGCCCGATGGTCAGCAAGCCTATGTGGCGTTGTCGGTTGCCGGCGAGGTAGTACAAGTTGACTTGCAGAGCCGCGAAGTTGTTAAGCGGATTGGCGTAAGCCGCTGGCCTCGATATTTAGCGATCTCACCGAACGGATCTAAGTTAGCGGTGGGCTGCAGTGGCAGCAGCCAAGTATGTGTGATTGATACCAAGCTCGGTGAAGTGCAATTTAAGGTTTCACTTACCGGCGCAATTAACCTCGGTCACATGCAATGCTCATCTGATGGCAAGTACGTTTATTTCCCGTGGATGGTGTATCGAACGAATCCGATCACGATTCGTAATATCCGTTTGGGTTGGGTGTTGGCAAGCCGTGTTGCTCGAGTGGGACTCGACAAATATAGCTATCGAGAAGCGATTTCATTGGATGTGCCGGGTAAGGCTATTTCCGATCCGCACGGATTGGTGATTAGCCCTGATCAACGCCGTCTGGTTGTTGCGGCATCTGGAACTCATGAATTATTGGTATACCGCCGCGGAGGATTGCCATTTATTGGTATTGGTGGACCTGGAGATCTAATTGACCGAAGCCTACTCGCTGATGACGATTTGTTTTATCGCATTGATGTTGGTGGACGACCGATGGGCATGGAGATAGCAACTGATAATCGCACAGTATTCGTTGCGAATTACTTGAAGGACAGTATTCAAGTGGTTGATATCGAGTCACGCAAGGTGGTGCAGGAAATTTCGTTAGGCACAGTGCCAGAAAAAACGGTAGCTCGTCGCGGCATGGAAGTTTTCTATGACGGACAGCGAAGTTTGGATCAATGGTACAGTTGCCACAGCTGCCACTATAATGGCGGCACTAATTCACGTGCGATGGACACCATGAATGACGGCTCTAATTACACGATGAAAACAGTTATACCTTTGTATAATCTTCCGCGGACTGGACCGTGGACATGGCATGGGTGGCAAACTAACTTGCACGACGCGATGCATAAATCATTCACAATGACGATGCAGGGTACGGCAGTAGCCTCGGAAGATGCGGATGCAATACTTGCATTTTTTGCAAGTTTGAAAGCGGCGCCTAATTCGTTTCAGCGACGCGACGGTTCACTCAGTGAGGAAGCACAGCGTGGGAAAGCATTATTTCAAAGCGACCGCACAGGTTGTGTACAATGCCATTCAGGACCTCATTTTACCGACGGCAAGATCCACGATGTGGGCACGACTGAAGAGGATGATCGATACGACGGATTTAATACGCCGTCGTTGCTGGGCGTGCATCGAAAAATACGGTTGTTACATGATGGTCGCGAAAAATCCCTCGCCGCCGTGTTAACGGAGGACCACGCCCCGCAGCATGTAAACGGTACTGGCAGTTTAAGCGACAGCGAACTAACGGATCTCATTGCCTATCTCAAAACGCTGTAAAATGAATGGCGATAAATTCTGCGGCGCGGAACTTGTGATTGTGGTGTCATGAGAATACCATGGAGGCTTGAGCATGACGGTTCTGCTGTAATGCTATTAACCCGCGCGTTGACAACGACTCCAAGGAGTATCTCTAGTATGTTTCGTAAATTTTGTTTTCTAATTGTGGCTTCTCTGATTTTGTCATTGTCCCCTGGTGTGTTATCGGCTCAAGATCTTCCGGATGAGCCTGCAGGAATGAGTTCCATTTTCAACGGTAAGGATTTGACTGGATGGGACGGCGATACTCGTTTGTGGTCGGTTAAAGACGGCGCGATCCGCGGTGAAACAACGCCTGAAGTCAAGGCAAATGGAAATACGTTTATCATATGGAAAGCCGGCGAACTGAAGGATTTTGATTTGCGCCTTTCCTTCCGTTGCAACGCAACCAACAACTCAGGTATCCAATACCGCAGTCGCCACATAACCGAGAATGTTCGTAATAAGTGGGTTGTCCGTGGATACCAGCATGAGATTAGAAACCAAAATATATTACCGTCGGTTTCCGGCTTCATCTACGATGAAGGTGGTTTAACTGGTGGTCGTGGTCGTACTTGTATGATCGGTGAAAAAGCGGTTTGGGATGCATCAGGCAAAAAGGTAACCGACAAGCTAATCGATGCTGCAGCTTATAAAAAACTATTTAAGCTAGACGAATGGAACGACGTTGCCATCATTTGTAAGGGCAACCACATTCAACATTACATGAATGGACGCTTGGTGTTGGATTTCACGGATAAGGTGGATAAGGCATTATTGCAAGGTATCTTGGCATTTCAACTGCACGGTGGAAGTCCGATGTGGGCGGAATTTAAAGATATCCGGGTCATGCATTTCAAAAAGTAATAGAATCGAACATCAAGATATTTAAGGGCCTGTACCTGTAGGGGACGGAGTTGGAATAATCTCATGAGACTACTTTGCACTTTCATTCTGTTATTTTTAACATCCGTGGCCTCGGCTGCCCCGATTAAGGTGGCTGTGTTTGAGGGGGATGGAGTTGGTAAGAGCTGTACGAATCTGCTGACGATTCTAGATAACTCCAGCAAGATACAACTTAAAGTTTCAAGGGTCACCACGGCAGATATTCTTGCTGGAAAGCTCGATGGATTTGATGTGCTTATCCACCCTGGTGGAAGTGGCAGCAAGCAGGGTAATGATTTGGGAGAAGATGGACGCCAGCAGGTACGACAATTCGTCAACCAAGGTGGTGGATTTCTGGGAGTCTGTGCCGGAGCCTATTTGGCAACCAATGACTATACATGGTCACTCAATCTCATTGATGCCAAGGTGGTTGATCGCAAACATTGGGCACGGGGTAATGGCACGGTGCAACTGGAACTGTCAGCAACTGGACAGGACTTATTCAAAGTCAAATCCAGTGAGCTGAACATTTTTTATGGTCAGGGGCCTTTACTGGGTCGCCGCGAATGGGATGATCCAAAAATCCCTGACTATGAGAGCCTAGCCATCTATAGCTCTGAGATCGCTAAGAACGGGGCTCCCAACGGAATCATGAAGGGTACATCAGCGGCAGTTCGCTGCAACTACGGCGAAGGAAAAGTTTTTTGTTTTAGCCCGCACCCCGAACTCACCGACGGACTCCATTATTTGATTCCCACGGTTGTACAATGGTTAAAAAAATAGATTTTAAAAAGATCTACGAGAGTTGATTTTGGGCGTGTTGGGGGGGGCTGATGTTTTTTGCTTTTCCCAGCAGAGAAGCTTGCTATAATGTAAGTAGAGAATTCGCTGATTGATTGCATATTTTGGAGAGTGATTGCCATGAATAATCGTATTGTGTATTCGCTGATGCTCATCGGTATCAGCTTAGTATTATCGCAACCACCGCAGATTGTCGGTGATGAATCTGCCTCGGCGCTTACGGCAGCAAACGTCGATGTATTAAAGATTTACGGCAAGATACAGATCGTGACGTCATTTCCGGACTACAAGGTGCAGGTGGTGAATTCATTTCCCGATCTTAAAGTGCAAGTCGTGAATTCGTTTCCCGACAAACCTGGGAAATGGAAGATGGTGAATTCGTTCCCCGATTATAAAATCCAATTTGTCAACTCGTTCCCCGATTTCAAGATTCAATATGTGAATTCGTTTCCGGGAAAACCGTAGGCCGAGTCAATATTTACGAGATGATGGCGTCGATTGGTTTTGCGAGTTCTTGGACGCCGGTTAACCGCTCATCGAGTCCACGGTGTTTGACGGTAAACCTAGCGTGATCAATTCCCATTTGGTGCATGACGGTCGCATTGAGGTCGCGAATATGCACTGGATCTTCGAGAATGTTGTAACCAAACTCGTCGGTTTTTCCGTGTGTCACTCCGCCCTTGATACCACCGCCGGCCATCCACATGCTATAGCACTTAGGATGATGATCACGACCATAGTTGGTTTTACTAAGGGTACCTTGGCTGTAAATAGTACGGCCAAATTCACCACCGTAAATTACGAGGGTATCATCGAGCAGGCCACGTTGTTTTAGATCTTGGACGAGTGCCCACGCGGGTTGATCAACTTCTTTTGTTTGCCGTCGTAGCGCTGCTGGCAGGCCGCCATGATGATCCCAACCGCGATGGAAGATTTGAGTGAAGCGAACTCCTTGTTCGGCCATACGTCGAGCCAAGATGCAATTGTGACCGAAGGTGCCGGGTTTGAGAACGTCTTCGCCATACATGTCAAGAATGTGTTGAGGTTCGTCGGAGATATCGACCAATTCCGGAACAGATGACTGCATGCGAAAGGCCATTTCATATTGCGAAATACGAGTGTGTGTTTCGGGGTCTCCCACTTCGTCATAAATACGACGATTCATCGTTTGTAAGCGGTCGAGCATCAATCGTCGTGCTTTGCTGCTGAGCCCAGCAGGATTGGAAATGTAGAGAACTGGATCTCCTTGAGCGCGGAAGGCAACGCCCGCGTGAGTGGAAGGCAAGAAGCCACTGCCCCAAAGTCTGGAGTACAATGCCTGTCCACGGGGCTCGCAGTTGAGCACGATAAACTCGGGTAAATTGCGGTTCATGGATCCCAGACCATAGCTTAGCCATGCGCCCAGTGTTGGCTTACCCGGAATCTGACTGCCGGTTTGAATAAATGTAATGGCGGGATCATGGTTAATGGCTTCGGTCCATACGGTATGAATAAATGCGAGGTCATCCGCCATCGAGCCGATTTTAGGTAGCAATTCACAGATACGTTTCCCAGAAGCTCCATGTTGGTCGAATCGAAATATTGATGGGGCGATGGGAAATCGAGATTGCGCTGCCGTCATAGTGGTCAGACGCTGTCCTTGCCGTACCGATTCCGGTAAATCCTTGTCAAACCAATCTTGCATTGTGGGTTTGTAGTCATAGGTGTCTAAGTGAGACGGCGCACCTGCCATGAACAACCAGATTACTCGTTTGGCTTTCGGCGTAAAATGGCCGTTACCCAGTGTGCCGCCAATGGCGTTTTCGGCAGCGCCAACGCTTGCTTGGCCGGACATGAGACTTGCTAATGCCGCGGCGCCGAGTCCTTTGGAAGCTTTACCAAAAAACTGTCGCCGTGTTTCCATTGCAACCCACTGGTCTATCGGGGATTTTGTCATGGAGTCGTTTCTTTTATTGAGAATGTAATTTTGGGAGTTGGGTTTTGAATGTCTGTCTGATTACTTGTTGATGAAATCGTCACGATTCATCAGGGTGTTGGCAACGATTGTCCACGCTGCTAATTCGGCCGCGTCGAGTGTTTCATCTGGGGCAGTGTCACCTACTTTGATAAGTTCCTTCGCCGATTTCGTATCATCCTTGAATAGATCGTGAACTTCCTTGAATCCAGATTCCATTTCGGAGACATCAGCAGGCGTTGCTGGGCGTTTGAATACGGTTGTGAACATCCACATAGCACGACATTGTTGGTCGGGATACTTTTGCATACTTTGTTGGGCTAAGTGACGTGCTGCTTCTATAAACTGTGGATCGTTGAGCAGCACGAGTGCTTGGATCGGAGTGTTGGTGCGTTCACGGCGAACGGTGCATTGTTCACGAGTTGGGGCGTTGAACGCTGCCATCGACGGTGGCGGCGACGTGCGTTTCCAAAATGTATAAACGCTGCGGCGGTACAAAGCATCTCCTTCATCACGATTAAAGTAACGAGTGTTACTGCCCGTAATGGCGACAACCTTCCAGAGACCCGCAGGTTGATATGGTTTTACACTAGGGCCACCCATTTCTGTCTTTAATAGGCCGCTGACTGATAAAGCTTGGTCACGTAAAATTTCAGCATCAAGTCTCAATCGCGGACCACGAGCGTGGTATCGATTGCCGCGATCGATTTCAATATGCTGGGCAGATATTTGCCCACTTTGCCGGTATGTTGCGGATGTGAGCATGAGCTTGAGAATGTGCTTGACGTCCCAACCGGATTCGATAAATTCTACTGCCAGCCAATCAAGCAATTCCGGATGCGTTGGTCGTTCTCCCATGACTCCGAAGTCTTCGGAGGTTTTAACCAGTCCGATTCCAAAAATGGATTGCCACAGTCGATTGACCATAACACGGGCAGTTAGAGGATGGTTGGGGTCAACGAGCCAGTTTGCCAAGTCCATGCGATTGGAGAAGGCGGCTCGATATTTTCCGAATTGAAGAACTTCGGGTACTCCTGGCGCGACTTCATCTAGGCGTTGGTCGTATTCGCCGCGTGACAGCACCCATGCGGTTGCTGGCGTGGGTCGTTCCTGCATGACCAAGGTTGTCGTGCTGCGTGAGTAGATGTAGTCTCGGCGAGTTTGGGACTTCCACAACTTAGTAAGGTCG
Source organism: uncultured Planctomycetaceae bacterium (assembly GCA_963934735.1). GTDB lineage: Bacteria > Planctomycetota > Planctomycetia > Pirellulales > Pirellulaceae > UBA721. The sequence goes on along the minus strand of CAWVZW010000010.1, from coordinate 7,895 downwards.
TCTTGATAGGTTGGATTGATACTTGCATTATAAAATCCGGTTAGTTTTGCTCGGTCGCCGGAGCTCAGATTTTTCCATTTCGAATCAGAGTCGATCAAATCAGCGATTTCGTATTCGTCGGGAAGAATACGACACTCTTCGTTGGAGACCCAGCGGCGGTAGATGCGGATATCGGCTAAGGCACCTGTGGGAAGGTTTCCAGCAATTTTTAGCGGTGCGGCCGGTAAATCGGTTGCGGCGATTAGATCTTCACTGGAGTTACGCAGCATATGTTGCACGCCATTGATCAGCACGGTAATTGATGAGTTCGATTGACCACCAGAGTATCTCACACAAACATGCTGCCATGAACGCGGAGCGAGAGGTGTTTCTCCGGGTAATTGGCATTTGATATTCTGTCCCGTACCGTCATGTAATTCAAAAATGAGCTGCCCTTGAGTGGATGCGTTGATTTTCCAGCCAACCGTTTTTTTGTCTTCGTTTTGTGAGGTCTGGTCGAAAATAGTACTGGAAAGAAGCTTGTCTGGAGTGCGAATCCAGAAACTAACGGTTAGTGGTTCGTCGGTGCGAATAGCTGGAAAGTCAGTTGAAAACCCCCCTGCTGCAGCAAAACGGACACCGCGTTTTCCAGCGGGATTATCTGTCGCAAAGGTAGCGTCTGCTGGAAGTTGTTCTGGAATGACTGCAGTTTTAATCGCATTTTCAACTTTAGTCTGGCTGCTGTCGTCTGATTGCTCAAACAACAGACTCGCTTTTTCGTTATCGCTCAGCGGGAGATACATCAACAAGTTTTCCGCGGAGACGGGTGTGCTCGTTGGGGATTGTCGATTAGGCCACCAGCGTCGCATTGTGCTTGCCGGAGTCGATTGTGCTAGACGTTGATATAATTGTTGTCGTTTCACAAGAAGTTCATTCCATTCATCAGCAAACTCTTCTTTGGCAATGGTGACCACAGGCGGTGAATCTTTTTGATTACCGTCCATGACAGGCTGAGTCGTGTTGTTGAAGAACGCACCAAGTTGATAAAACTCACGTTGGCTAATAGGGTCATACTTGTGATCGTGGCAGACGGCACATCCGGCGGTGAGCCCTAAGAAAACTGTCGTAGTTGTTTCGACTCGATCAACCATGTAACGCACGCCCACTTCTTCGGGAATGGCTCCGCCTTCACTGGTTGTGATGTTACAGCGACTGAAACCAGTGGCGATTTGCTGCGTCATTGTGGCTTGGGGTCGTAGGTCGCCGGCGATCTGATCGATGACAAACTGATCAAAGGGCATGTTGTTGTTAAATGCTGCGATCACCCAATCTCGATAAGGCCAAATTTCTCGATAGTTATCGACGTGCATGCCGTGCGTATCGCCGTAGCGTGCGGCATCGAGCCAATAACGAGCACGGTGCTCCCCCGCATGTTTCGATGCGAGTAGCTCGTCAATGTAGGATTCGTAGGCGGAGTCAGAGTTTTCCGACTTTACTAATGTCGTGACCGCGGTTGCTTGAGGTGGCAATCCGATTGTGTCCAATGCAGCGCGACGAGCGATTGTATATGCGTCGGCTGCCGGATTGGGTGTCAGGGATAATTCATTTAGTTTTTGTAGGATAAAGTGGTCGATCTGGTTTTTGGGCCAGGTCGATTCTAGTTGCGGGACAGTCGGTCGTGACGGCTTGATAAAGGCCCAGTGTTTTTCCCAGCTGGCACCTTCGTTGATCCACTGGGTAAGCAACTTTTTAGATTCGGCGGAGAGCGGTTTATTATGTTCAGCCGGCGGCATTATCAATTCACTATCGGTTGAATTGATACGGTTTATCAATTCCGATTGTTTTGCATTTCCGGCGACAATGAAACCGCTGGCGAGGGCTGCACTTTCTATGTCCAGTCGCAGGTCCGCTTTACGACTCGCAGCGTCAGGGCCGTGACAGGCGAGGCAATGCTGGGTCAGTATAGGTCGAATTTGTTTATTGAATTCAACTGGGGCGGCATTAAGTGCGAGCGGTGTAGAAACCGTATATGCGGCGAATAAATTAACGGCAACAAAAATACAGCGGCGTTTGATAGATGAGGTATTCATATTATCTATCGTAAATTACGCAACTGCGAGTGTCTACTTTTTATCGCTCGAATTCTGTTTGACGAACGTACGGTCAGGCGAATTCCTGGCAAGACTATTCGCTTTGAATGTCGCGGGCATAGGGCCCAGACTGACGATTGAAATAGTCGATTTTGACATTGGCACCCACGGTCAGATTTATGAGTGGTTGCTGTTGGGAGTTAGCACTGAATTGTGTGTACTCGCTGACGTGGAACAAATGTTGTTTGCCAGTGCGGTCGACAAGGTTGATTGTATTGTTGCGCAGATCGATGGATTCAATCTTGCCCGAAATAGTTATTGGTTTAGTCGCTTGAAACGGTCCGGTGGGTTCGACACGACCGTTGATCCAGCCAGCTCGGCGATCGAGTTCTCGGTAGATCGTGTAATGTTGAGTAATTGGGATACAAAACGCTGGGTCATCAGAACAGGCAAAGTAGTTGACGGTTAAGTGGATCGGTTTGTCAGATGTCCAGCCTTGCACGTCGACGAGAAATTCACGTGGGTCAATGTCCGCTTCTGTGGAAACCTGTGGGCCGTCAAGAGCCAACGGCATGGTGACGCCGGGTGGTAATTCCAGTTCGACGTGAAGTGGTTTGGTTAGATTGTTCCAATGCACGTTGTGGATAGGGTCGAGGTGGAAACCAATGTACATCTTACCGTTGCCAGTGTTGAACAGAGCTCGATCGGTGTCCGCTCGTAGCTTGGTGTAAAGCGGCGGGTTATTTGGTTTGATTGCCGGCTTACTGATTAGCGGAATCATACTGTTGGGAACTCTGATGCGTTTGACCACTCCCTGTTCGGCAGCTAGTTCCGGTTTTTTAATTGAGATATTAATGTCTTGCACGGATGTTGGGTTTTTGATTGGTCCAACGAGTGCGGCGAGGTCTTGCCTTAATTGTTGTGGATCGCCCCAAGTTCGTTTGCGGACGATGCGACCGTTAGGATCAATGACGAACTCCGATGTCGGTGCATTTCCCAATGCAGTCATTGCATCATTGTTCATGTTGTCGCAGAGCCAAGGTATTTTACCGCCAATGCGTTTTTCGGCGTCTTTGATGTGTAGCAAACGTTCTTGGAGGGTAACGGGCTGCACATAGTGATTTAACTCGGGGTGCGCTAACGCTTTATAGATGTAGTAAAACTTGACGCCCTGTGGGGTGTAGTCATGAGCGATCGCCTCCAAACTGGGGACTTTGTTTAGAAATGGTGGTCACGTTAAGCAACCAAACAGCAAGACGGTGTATTGGCCTTTGAGACTGCGTAGCCGAAATTTCTTCCCTGTGGCGTCGTAAAGAGTGATATTAGGAAGTTTTGCTTCAAGCGGTGGCGAGGTTGCTTGAAAGATACGATCGAGTCGTTCAAGTAGGCGTTCGCCCGGTGGTAGGTCGGTTTCTTGAGCCGCCAGAGGACACGAGAGCAACACAAACAGTAATAGAGCGGTGATGGTGTTGGTTTTTTTCATGCTGTCTATCGTAGGTGATTATGGTGTATGTGTCTAATAATGATCACTTGCTGAGCTTGGCATGATTTGGGTGATCGGCATACGTCAGCTATGACATCAAGTCCAAGGAGATTCCAAAATAGTTATGATCACATTTTAACTATTTCCGTTCTTAGTAGCGATATTTGTGATTATACTGCAATGCAATATGAATGCTTTCTCTATTACAGAAGAAGTTATGTTGAACAAGTCACTCTATATCTCGAAATTGCTACTGGCTTTGGTGGTGCTGTGCCCCTACCAATGTGTAGTCGGCAGTTGCTTGCCTAGCGGGACAGAAATGGAAGCAGAGGTTTGCTTGAGTAACTGCGGTTGCGATGCGTTGCTACCAGTCGATTTTCAAAACCCACCCGCCACTCCACCTGTTGATTGTTCGTGCGGTGATTGTTTTTGCCAAGGTGCGTTACCGATTACCGTCGCCGATACCAATCGAACTATTGTTGCCGTTGAATTTGGCACGGATCAGTGGCATAACTTAACTGTCGCGTTGCCTTCGACCCAGGCTTGCGCTCAAGTCGAATTTACTTCTATCTTTGCAGTTACCAACGCAAAAGCGCCCGATATATGCGCTGTTCTTTCCTGCTGGATTATCTAATTCTGTAATTCAACAGAATTTTGCACGATCTTTAACGTGCCACCCGTTTGCGGTATGTATTCCGCCGCAGCGGAGCATTTTCGCATTACCAATCATGCCTTTAGTTAGGTCGAATAAATGAACGAAGCAACAAACAACAGTTCTGAATTGGATCCGCCACAGCCAGGCGGCGAGCAACCAACCGCAATACAGGATTCCGTGCATAGCAAGAAATCTCTGACTGCCCGCGGATTGTTAAGGTCGCTGCTGCGGGGGATTCCAACCTTAGTCATACTCGGTTTACTAACAGTGTTGGCATTGTGGGGACATCAACATGATTGGCAGGTGCCAAAGTTCTCTGAACTCGTCGGCAATCAGGAAATCCAAGGCGTTCTCTGGTGTGATGACCACGGCGTTCCCGAAGCAGATTGCATTTCTTGTAACGCTGAGCTCATGCCCAAAAACGAGTTACACGGTTGGTGTGCCGAGCATGGTGTGCAGGAATGTGTTTTACATCATCCTCAAGTAGCGCAGTTATCAGCGGATGCGGTATTTGATCCAACGGACTTCGAGCGAGCGGCACGAGCGCTTGCCGTTCGGGGCCGCACTAAAAATGACTCGGCATGCAACATGCATTTGCGGCGTATCCAATTTACTTCTATTGCGGCAGTTGATCTGGCCGGAATTGATATTAATTTAGTCGATCGAGGTCCCGTGATTGAAACGATCAAGACCACCGGTGAAATCGTTTATGATCCTACACGGGTTGCCCACCTGTCTTCACGAGCGAAAGGCACAATCTGGGCTGTGAAAAAGAATGTTGGAGACCAAGTCAAACAGGGAGATGTACTGGCGCTGGTTGATGCGGCAGAAGTTGGCCAACTAAAATCTCAGTTGCTCAAAGCCAAGACGCAGCTCGATTTAAATACGAAGACTTTCCAGCGGTTTTCAAAATTAGGCGGCGATATTATTCCCGAGCAAAAGATACAAGAAGCGAAAGCTGCTGAATCGGATTCTGAATTTCAATTGGAGAGCACTGTGCAGGCTCTGGCTAACCTTGGTTTGGTCATTGATTTCGATACTATCGTCGGTCAGCCGATTATTGAAGTGCGAGCTAATCTCAGGTTGTTGGGGATCCCGCAGGATATGGTTGAATCCCTAGATGCTTCACGCGTGTCGACTAACTTGATTCCCCTTGTTTCACCACGTGATGGTGTCGTTGTAATGAGGAATGCAGTTGCCGGTGAAGTTGTCGAAACAGGCAAGTCACTGTTTACGGTCGCCAACACGAAGCAGATGTGGCTGTTGCTTAATGTTCGACTCGAAGAAGCCGAACGGGTAACGCTTGGACAGAAAATAGTTTTTCGTCCGTCAGGATCACAACGTGAGGCTACCGGTAGTGTGACTTGGATTAGCACTGAAGTGGATAGCGAGACTCGTACTGTACGAGTCCGCGGGGAACTGGCGAACGCCCATGGTCGCTTGCGGAATGAAACTTTTGGCGGCGGTGAAATCGTTTTACGTGAAGAAGACGATGCGATTATTGTTCCTAGTGATGCGATTCATTGGGAAGGTTGTTGCCATGTTGCTTTTGTACGAGACAAAGATTATTTCAAGGCAGGGTCCTACAAAGTATTTCACACCCGCAGCGTTAGGCCAGGCGTGAAGATGGGAAAAAACACAGAGGTGATTGCTGGGTTACTTCCAGGTGAAGTGATCGTGACGGCTGGCAGCGGAATTTTGCGTGCCGAGTTGCTCAAGGGCAATTTGGGTGCTGGATGACTGTGTGAGCACTAACTGGTTCGGTCGAACCAAAAGCCCATCAAACCGGCTCTGCAATGAGTCAGTGTTTCTAAATTAAAATATCAAACAAGTCGTATCATGCTCAATTGGTTAATCAATTTTTCACTCCACAATCGCCTGCTGGTTTTATTCTCAGTTGCAGTCGTCATGGGTATCGGTGCGTTTTCACTGCAGCGGCTCGATGTGGATGCGTTTCCGGATACGACGCCTGTGATGATCCAAATCAATACGACAACACCGTCGTTGGCACCTGAAGAGGTCGAGCGGCAAGTGACTTTTCCGATTGAACAGGTCATCAGTGGATTACCGGGATTAGAAAAATTACGCTCGATTTCGAAATTCGGCTTATCGCAAGTGGTCGTGACTTTTGCCGAGGGAACCGAAATATATTTCGCTCGACAATTGATCAGTGAAAGGCTTGCCACGGTCGAGTTGCCTGCTGGAATTGAACGCCCAAAGATGGGTCCGGTATCAACGGGATTAGGTGAGGTTTTTCATTACATTGTGAGGCTGCAAGATGTTGATATTTCAAGTTTGCCTCGGGCGCGGCAGATTGAAGAGTTGACGCAATTGCGGACTGTTCATGATTGGGTCGTCAAGCCACAGCTTCGTACCGTTAAGGGAACTGCTGAAGTTAACAGTTGGGGTGGGTTTGAGAAACAATATCAAATCCGCATCGCACCGACGTTGCTTTCCAAGCACGGGCTCACTTTTGACGAAGTCGTGAATGCTGTGCGGTCCAATAATCGAAATGTTGGCGGAGGCAATATTACACGTAACACAGAAATGTTGTTAGTGCACGGTATTGCTAGAACCGTGAATATTCAACAGATAGAAAACATTGTAATCAAGGCAATTGCTGGGTCGCCTATCAGAGTGGGTGACGTTGCGAGTGTCGAAATTGGCCATGAGATTCGCCGCGGCGCGGTTACGGCGGATGGACAAGGCGAAGTGGTTTATGGCCTTGGTTTTATGCTGATGGGAGAAAATAGCCACAAAGTAACCTACTCACTTAAAGATAAGATGGCCGAAATTGAATCCACTCTTCCCGCTGGCGTGGAAGTGGTGACCGTATACGACCGAACGGAATTGGTCGACCATGTGATTGCAACGGTACAGCGAAATTTGTTTGAGGGTGGATTGTTAGTCATCGCGATATTGTTCTTGTTTCTCGGGAATCTACGAGCTGGCTTAATCGTTGCTGCCGCAATTCCGCTTTCCATGTTGTTTGCGTTTTCTGGGATGTTACAAGTCGGTATTGCAGCGAGTTTGTTGAGTTTGGGGGCAATTGATTTTGGGTTGGTCGTCGACAGTTCAGTGGTGATGGTAGAGAACTGTGTGCGGCGGATTTCAGATGGCATCCCGTCAGGTCAAACAAAATTGGATGTTATCCGTGACGCTGCGGTGGAAGTCCGTAAACCAACCATGTTTGGTGAGTTGATTATCATGGTTGTCTATCTGCCAATTTTGACGCTCGAAGGAGTTGAAGGCAAGTTATTTAGGCCGATGGCATTAACGGTCGTATTTGCATTGGCTGGCTCGATGCTAATGTCTTTAACGTTGATGCCGGTTCTGGCGAGCTACTTACTACCGAAGAAGCTTGCAAAGCGTGACCCGCTTATCGTGCAAATTGCTAAGGCGATTTATAAACCGATTTTACGGTTTACGATGCACCAGCGGACGGCGGTAATCGGGGCGGCTGTACTGGTGTTGACGTTTGCCTTCGGATTTCTTGCCCCTAACCTCGGTACTGAATTCGCTCCCCAACTCTCCGAAGGCGCGTTAGCGATTAATGTCGTGCGTTTAGCAGGAACGGATTTGGAAGAATCCATCCGCATCAATACGGAGATGGAACGAGCTGTCTTGGCGAAATTCCCGGATGAAGTGAATCATGTGTGGAGTCGCATTGGTAGTGCTGAGGTTGCGA
>CAWVZW010000009.1:0-70605 GCA_963934735.1 uncultured Planctomycetaceae bacterium | reverse complement strand
AAATAGCTTGGGCCGGCCTCACAGAAACAACTGCCAAGCGAGAAGGCATTGATTACCAAATCGCAATCTATCCGTGGGCTGCAAGTGGACGCGCGCAAGCAATCCGACGCAGTGCTGGTCGAACCAAATGGTTAATTGAACCGGAATCACAACGGGTGCTAGGATGTGGCATTGTTGGCCCCGGCGCTGGTGAACTCATCTCAGCAGCGGTGACTGCCATCGATCAACAATGGACAGTTCATCAACTCACCACTTCAATCGCGCCACATCCGACTCTCAGTGAAACATTGTCGGGAGCGGCAGAGGTCTTTCTCGGGGAAGCAATCGAGATCTATAAACCTAAACGTACCTAGTAGATGTACCAACAGCTACAAAACTTTCGCATTCATCATATGCGATGTGCTCCTGAAATTTCACCCGCTGACGTTATTCATCAGAAGTGGTGTGACGAGCCAGATCAACGACACGAGTAATGGTTACGTGTTGAGTTTTTAAGCGATAAAGGTACCCGCGACGACCAAATACGCCAATGTGCTTTGTTAAATAGTGTGCCAGATTTAAGCCAGGCACCGGAGTCACAAATACTTTGACATCACCCTGTGCATCCACTAGAGCATATTCTGGTGCGCTCTGGCGCGATGAATGGACTTCCATCAAGTAGCCCGTTTCTTCATAAGGTGTCCGCTGGGCTTCCGCGGATAGTTTTCCCTGAATGGATGTGTCCACCAAATCCTTGGCGATATCCGACGTTCGCAAAGGTAGTGCATCACCGTTGATGTTCATTAATCTCCGTGGTACGGTCCCCAAGGATGTCTTCGTCAAACGTAATCGCTGTTGGTAAATATCTTGAAACCGCTGGATTCTGCCCATCAATTTCACCAACTGGGATCGCTGTTGGACCGGCGCTGTATTTAACATTTGCAACACCTGATTGCGGATTGGACCCAATTCCCATTCCGATGTTTTGCGAGCTACCATTTGCGACAGATAGTTTTCGAGGGCGCTAAGGTCGCTCGGCAACGCTATGGAAGTGGCAGCGTTGGTATTGTCCAACAAGGTAAAAGATGCAGGCTGTACATTGAACCTTTGACTTGCTTGAGCACCACGACTACGCGGACTGCGGGCAGGGTTTAACCACCGTGGTACAAATCGATTACTAACCTGGCCTGCCGCGTCAGTCCCTTCACCGACAGGTTGCTCGTATTGTACTGGTTGTACTTGATTGAATTGGGCATTGATTGAATCGGCTTGCTGAGGTGAAGTTGAGGTTGAATCAACAAGTGTCTCCGCATCGCCCTGCAGTTGAAGATCGCGTTTAAGCATCCATCTGAATTCGCCACGTGGGGGAGCAATCCTCGTCAACTGTAATTTTCGACCGTTGCTAGACAAAGCCATTTCACGACTTCCCAGAATTTGTACAACCTCACCTCGGTCAAACTGCACCATCCGTAAATGAGAACGTACCGATTGCTCGGGTTGACCGATCCACGACGGCACACCTGCCGTTGTGATTGTCCCCTGTACACCGTCACTATCGATAAGAAGAAATCGCGATTCGACCCAACTAAAGCACCGAGGAGTTGGGCGGATGGCTACATAACCATCAGACGTCTCCATGTATATGTGTACGACAGTTCCAACGGGTAATTCATCGCAAATAGATTGATCCGTGGTGGGGGAGGTATAGACAGCGGCACGACGTACCTGTACTTGAGCACGATGAAAAGAGGATCCTTCCTGAGCCGCTAGCTGTAAATTACCCAGCACAATCGCAAACGACATTACAAGCAAAGCTGAAAACACTCGATTCATAGGACCAACCACCTCTAAAAACTATTTTTCTCCAATGGTTAATTACAGTTTTTAGCGGCTCCAAGCAATGGCAGAATTGCAAATGCACCAATAGCCTTGTTTACAGTCATTTGTATTAATTCATGGTGAAAGTTACCCGTTCCACGCTAATTACCAAGCTTTCCAAATGCCTCATGAAATCGTTCTTTTCGCGCACTCTACTCGATTCGGACATGGAGAAATCCCGATGAAGTTTACGTCTGACAACAACTCTTCATCCATTATTCACCCAATCGCGTATGCCCAATTTACGTTGCCATCGCAGATATTCCAGTTACTCCAAATTAATGTTTGGAGTAGGGTTGTATATTGCCCTTCTGAGCACCACCGCGCTGCAAGCACAAGATTCGCCGAATGAGCCGCGACAACTAACCGCTCAAGAACAAGCGAAGCATAGTATTCCCTGGGATAAGCTAACTGATACCGCAAAAACAAAGCTGCGTTCTGTTATCTCGGACACCACCGTTTTTCACCGACTAAAGACCCAGCAATTCAAATGTGACGAGAGTGTATATATTCATCTAGTACGTCATCCAGAAATCCTGACAAATATATGGGAGTTGATGGGAGTTACACAGCTACGTATCGAAAGAACAGCTCCTTTTAGCATTAGCATACACGACGGACAATACACAAAAACAAAACTCGAATTAGTGTACGGGACATCCAATCTACATGTATTCCATTGCGAGGGCAGTTATGAGGGAATGATCATACCGACCGTTTCTACTGGTCGAGCGATCATCATTATCCGCAGTAAATATGACAAGACGGAAGCAGCACCCACAGTCAAACATCAAATGGATATTTTCTTACAGATTGACAATGCTGCCAATCAACTTCTCGTAAAGACTCTAAGTTATTTCTTTATGAAAACGGCCGATGCAAATTTTGCTGAGACGACTCAGTTTATCGGTCAAATCGATAAGATCGTAAAAAACAATCCCGCTGGGATGACGCGACTTGTACATCGTTTAACCCGCGTCCAACCAGCGATTCGGCAACAATTCGGAGTCTTAGTCGGCAAGGCGAATACGAATCGAGTACGTCTAGCAACCACAATTCAACGCGAACCCAGTACACCTCGCAAATAGCCAGCGACCGCTAGACGTTGCCTACTTGGTCACAAAGTTTACCAAGCGTCCTGGCACAACAATCACTTTGATGATTTCAACATCAGATAACAATTCTGCCACCCGCTTATCCGCTCGTGCCGCCTGCTCGAGGTCCTCTTGACTTATATCCGCAGGCACACTGATTCGTGTTTTCACTTTACCACGAATTTGTACTGGGACTTCAATAGTGTTTTCAACCAGCAGCGATTCATCACAAACAGGCCATGGTTCATAAGCCAACGTCTTGTCACTGCCTAGCAACTCCCACAATTCCTCAGCAATATGTGGAGCGTAGGGAGACAGCAACAATAAAAATGATTGCATCACCGACTGCGGTCGTGACTGCTGTCCGGTGAAAAAATTGACAAACTCCATCATCCGCGCAATGGCTGTATTGAAGTCCAGATTCTCTGTATCCACAGTCACCGACTTAATCGTCTGGTGCAGCATTTTCAACTGTTCCGCCGTTGGATCCTCGTCACTTAAGGCTGCATTGACTGCTAGATTATCTGCGCGGTCATCGACGATCATCCGCCACACTCGATCCAAGAAACCGCGAACACCATTTACACCTGACATATTCCAAGGCTTAGTGGCAACGAGTGGACCCATGAACATTTCATACAATCGCAACGAATCCGCCCCATAATCGGACACAACGACATCTGGATTGACGACATTGCCACGACTCTTTGACATTTTAAAGCAGCGGCCATCAACACCAACATTTTCATCTTCGACCAACACCCAACCATCACCTTTACGAGTGACCTGTTGTTCTTCCAACTGAATTTGTTGCAATTCGCTACCATTTTCGCGGTGGTGATAGCCACCTGTGTCACTGCGAACCGCTTCTGCAAAACTAACCCAATTTTCATGGGCATCTTGAAACACGGAATACTCCATTTCCCCCAGAATCATGCCTTGATTGACAAGCCGTTGAAACGGTTCAGGCGTGCTCACATGCCCACGGTCAAACAGTACCTTATGCCAAAATCGCGAATACAATAAATGTAGCACTGCGTGTTCCGCCCCGCCAATATAAAGGTCCACTGGCATCCACGCTTTTTCCTTTTCAGGGTCGACAAAGACTTCGCCATTTTTTGAATCGATAAATCTAAGGAAATACCAACACGACCCAGCCCATTGAGGCATCGTATTAATTTCTCGGCGATATCGCTTGCCGTCGATTTCACAATACAACCAATCATCAGGGGCTTTTCCAAGTGGTGGCTCAGATCGTCCATGTGGCTTGTAATCCTCCAAATACGGCAAATCCACAGGCAAGTCGGCAATATCCACGCTACGAATCAATCCATTAGGTTCGCCATCATCACCGAGTTCGTGCAAAATTGGAAACGGTTCACCCCAAAATCGTTGTCGCGAGAACAGCCAATCCCGCAGCTTATAATTCACAGCGGCTCGTCCCCAGCCTTGCTCCGTCAGCACGCTCTGTATCTTTTCCTTAAAAACCGCGGTCTCCAATCCATCATATTCATCGGAATGGATGGCCGTGCCGTGCAAAATGGAGCACACATTTCCAGCAAGTACGTTATCACGGTCGTCGCTTGCCTCACCCGGGTCCACCACAGCAACCACGGGAATATCATAGGTCTGAGCAAATTCAAAGTCGCGTGGATCATGAGCCGGCACTGCCATAATCGCCCCAGTCCCATAACTGATTAACACATAATCCGCGACCCACACGGGCACTAACTCATCGTTGACCGGATTCACCGCAAACCCTCCAGTGAACACTCCCGTCTTGGTGCTTGTATCCTCAGTACGATCTCGATCACTTCTCAGCGAAGCCTGATGACAATAATTATCTACCGCTTCACGGCAATCATCCGTGGTCAACCGTTGCACAAACGAGTGCTCCGGCGCAATCACCATATACGTCGCACCGAATAAGGTATCGGGTCTCGTCGTATAGATCCTCAGGACATCATCGCCCGGCTTGCGAGTGAACCCGTCGGCCAACCGCTGTGCCTTCCATGCTGTGACATCGTCCGCGGGACCGATAAAGAAATCTACCTCGGCGCCAGTACTGCGACCTATCCAGTCCGCTTGCAGCTTCTTGATTCCACTGGGCCAATCAACATGCTCTAAGTCACTTTCCAAGCGATCCGCATACGCAGTAATTCTAAGTGTCCACTGTCGCAACGGTATCCGCTTTACCGGGTGATTCCCTCGTTCACTGCGACCATTAATCACTTCTTCATTGGCCAACACGGTCCCCAATTCTGGGCACCAATTCACCAACGCATCGGCTTGATAAGCCAAGCGATGTTCATCTTGATACAACCGCACCTCTCGCTCACCGGCCGCCACCACATCCTGTGGAATCGGCAATTCGCTAATCGGCCGTCCTCGCTGTTGTTCCGAGTCATACCAAGTATCGAACAATTGCAGAAAAATCCATTGCGTCCATTTAAAGTACTCGACGTCCGTGGTCGCGAACGAACGATCCCAATCGTAACTGAACCCCAGCATTTTGAGTTGCCGCGTAAACGTCTCAATATTGTTATCCGTTGATTCGCGTGGTGGCGTATTCGTGCGGATCGCGTGTTCTTCAGCTGGCAAGCCAAATGCATCATACCCCATCGGATGTAATACAGATTTACCTCGCATTCGTTCAAAACGACAAGTAATATCTGTAGCCGTATACCCTTCCGGATGCCCTACATGCAGACCATTTCCACTTGGATAGGGAAACATATCAAGAATATAGAGTTTTTCCCCGTCCGGTAGATCAGGAGTTGCAAATGTCTTATTCACATCCCAATAATTCTGCCATTTCGGCTCAACCACAGCTGGATTATATCGAGGCATCAAACGTTCTTCAAAAATAGGATCTTTGCGTGTTAGCAGATACTGGTAAGTACGAGATTCTATCGGTTTTCACCATAGCTGGCAAACCTACTGTGGACAGCAATACCTATGCACGCGAAAATAGACTGCTTATCTTTTGGGGCAACTCACCGTATGATGGGTTACACACAATCCAGTAACTATAAAACATTAACAACTCCGGACACGCCTCATCACATTAGCAATGGCAAAAGAATTTTATGGTCAAATCCACCAAGCATCTACTGTTAAACGATGAACAACGTGACAAGATGCGAGCAGCTGGGCGATTTAACGCCGAACTCTTAGATCATATCCGTCCACAAATTCAAGCCGGCATTACCACCGCTGAAATCGACCAGCTTGTACATGCCTACACTACCGGTCACGGTCACATTCCCGCACCGTTGAACTACCGAGGATTTCCTAAAAGTTGTTGCACAAGCGTAAACGAAGTCATTTGCCACGGCATACCGGACCAATACACTCTCAAAAGCGGTGACATCGTCAACGTCGATATCACCTCAATTGTCGACGGTTGGTATGGTGACCAATCTGAGACCTTTCTGATTGGCAATGTCAGCGATGAAGCTCGGCAAGTCACTCAATGTGCATTTGATTGTCTATATGCAGCGATTGATATTTTGACACCTGGCTGCAGCATCACCGAAATCGGCGAAGCCATCGTCGAAGTCGCTCGGCCCTACAACTTCGGTGTTGTCCGCGAGTATGTTGGCCATGGTTTAGGCAAGTCCTTTCACCAAGAACCATCCATTCCACATTATCCAGATTCACGCTTCAATCGCATGCCACTCGATCCTGGACTATGCTTCACCATCGAGCCCATGATCAATGTCGGACGTTTCCAAGGCATCATCGATCCACTGGACAATTGGACCGTTCGCACGATGGACAGTAAGCTATCGGCGCAATTCGAACATACTATTCTAATGACCGAAGCGGGTCCCGAATTATTAACGACAACCGAAAACGGTCCTCGTCAAGGGCACAAGTTCTAATCCACTAAGAACCGTCTGAACTACGCCCGCGGCATTCCAATTGTTTAGTCTGCCAGCATTTCTTCAGCGACCGTTTGAATTCCCTTGAGATCCAACTTGCCCGTGCCCAACAGCGGGAATTCTTCCACAAACAAGAAACTATCCGGTGATGGTATAAACAAATTTGGCAATTGAAACTCTTGTGACAACTGCTGTCGCAATTGCTCAACATCCAAATCCGCTTTTTTATGTAAAACTATAATCCGTTCACCCTTCTTAGGGTGTGGTACAGCAGTCACAGTAGCTAACATGTCATCAGTGGAACCAAGTGCCTCATTAATACATTCCTCAATCTTAATATGCGGCACCATTTCGCCACCGATCTTAGAAAAGCGGCTCATACGGCCTGTGATTTTAATGAACCCATCTTGATCAATGAGCGCGACATCACCGGTCTTGTACCAATCATCCACGATGACTTCATTGGTTAAGTCTTCGCGACCATAATAGCCCTTCATAATGTTAGGGCCCTTGACCCATAGCATCCCAGATTGATCCGGTCCCAATTCTTCATCGGTATCGAGATCTGTTATCTTCGCAGCCACTCCGGTTATCGGACGGCCCACCGTTCCATCCTTGGCTTCAACATGGTCTGTCGAAGCTTGACGACTCTTGGGAATATTAACCGACACCAACGGTGATGTTTCTGTCGCCCCATAGCCTTCAAAGGGCCGCACGTCGAATTTCTCTTCAAACTGATCAGCCACATCCACAGGCAGTTTTTCGGCACCGGTAATCACGACGTTCAGTTTTTGGAATTGTTCGGCCGTTACACGTCTTAACATTCCACGCAGGAAGGTGGGCGTCGCAATCATCACGGTTCCGTCGTGCTTGTGAGCCAATTCACCAATCTTTTTAACTTCCAACGGATTCGGATGGTACGCCACTCCCAATCCATAACAAACAACCGACCACATCGTCACGGTATACCCCATGGAATGGAACAATGGCAATATACCAACGAGTACATCATCGTCTTTTAATTGGACCATTGAGTTGATTGCTGCAGCATTACTTCCCACATTGGCGTGCGTCAACATTACGCCCTTGGGTACTCCGGTTGAACCTGACGTAAATATCACTGTCAAAATATCGTTGGGATCAATTTCATCTAAACCAAGTGATTTAATGATCGAGTTTGCTGATGTAACATTCGCAGTCCACCATCCACCAATCTTCTCAAACAGCGTCGGAGCAAATTCTGATTTTCGCAGGTCTTCTAGATAGAACAACTCGGCATCTAAGTCACTAGCTTTAAATTCAAATTTCTTCATTGCTAATCGGCTAGCAATAATTGTCTTGATCCCAGCCACTTCGCAGCACGCATTTAAAACGGCTGCACTTACCGTATAGTTCAAATTGACGGCCACTCGTTTATCAAGCGACAAAGCCATATTAGCTACCACTCCACCAACACTTTGAGGAACCAATAGCCCCACAAATTCTTCGTCCGCTGACAAGGCGTGTCGATTCAGCAATCTTCGGACAACCAGGGATTTCAAAAGAAGCTCTTTGCCACTCAAAGTAGCACCACTTGAATCCACAAGTTTGTTAGTACGATTACGTTTACATTCGCGGACAAAATCACACGTCACACGACTTTCATTCTGAATACGTTTATTCACTGCTTTTGCTCCTAATTGTGCAACCTCTTGTCGAACCATATGCACATTATGCACATCGTGCAACGGTTCGCCGAAATGAATCCATACGGGATACGGAATTTGCTTGGGAATTTTCCAAAAATATCGTCCACGATCGAAACTAAATACACTTCCCCACAGACCATCTAAGTATATCGGAATCACTGGAACATCTGTTTCGGTTCGCTGTAAAACCTTTAACACACCTGGCTTGAACGCTTGTATTTGACCCGAACGAGTCAGCGCTCCTTCTGGAAAAATGCAAACAAGCTCACCGTTATCCAATGCTTTGGCTGCCGTAGCTAACGACCGTACGACACTGCGACGGCCGGGAGTTATCATAATCACCCCAAACACACGCCCAAACAAATTGATGATCTTGCCTGAAAAATTGCCGGCAAAGACAACCATCCGTATCGGACGCTCGCTAGCCAATAACAATAAAATCCCATCGATCCAAGTTACATGATTGGGTACCAATAATGCACCACCTGACTCCGGAATATTTTCAATGCCATCAAGCCGGACTCGGTACAGTGTTTTGCTCATCGTGAGCACTATAAATTTGATCGTCACCGACGGAATCAGGCACACGATGTAGACTGCGATCGGAATCGTCAACGCGCCGATTATTAAGAAGACTCCCCGTGCCGACAACATCGGTTCACCACCAATATCCATCCGCAAACCCATAAATGCGCCATTGAGCACGAGCATTCCAACAAACGTCATCGAATTTGTTGCCGCCAAAATTGCGCCCAGCGATTTTTTAGGACTACGATGTTGCAAATAGGCTGTCAGCGGTACTTCAAATAACCCCGCACTGAAACCAACTCCGCCTAACAACAGACACGCTAAATAGTATTCCCATTTGATCCGTGAACTCGGGTCAACACTTAAATCTAACGTAAGCGTCTTAGCGTTAATCAGTCTTAGTCCAGCATTGGACCGCGGTTTATCTGTTTGGCTACGTTGGACAACGACAGCAACCGTCTGCATAGGTTCTTGACTGGTTAATCGTCGAAACGACGCGATATGATCTTCGAATCTTCTATTAGTTGTTAACGCGTTGCCATTCACAGAAACAATTAAATCATCTTTAGCTATCCCCGAGTTCTCTGCGGGCATCCCCCGCACTAAACGTGTGACGACAAACGCCGTCTCGCTCGTCAGTCCTTGAATTGTAGAATCTCCCGCTAACTCCTCAATATCCGGCGGCGGTGCCTCGGACTCGTTGCCATTATCGACGGAAACCAATGGTATTTCCTTTACCATGATTCCTAATTGCGTTTCATCAAAGATGGTGCTGTTGATGGTAAACAACATCATGGAACTTATCGCGATACCGAACGCGCCAATCGGCAATATCCCTAATTGAACGCGATCGCCTGAAAGTAAACCAGCGAGCACCGATCCGACACACACACCAATCACCACCGCCACTAAAAATGGTGTTTTATCGACCTCGCGCCCCCCACCCGCTTCGACGACAAACTGATCGATGTTGTTTTGAGCCACTGCACTCACAGCCCAAAAGAACATGATGCCCAGCGCAATGCGGAACATGGCGGGTTGCTGACGCAGCACACGGAGGTCTTCGAGCATCGAACGTGGTGCATTTTTTGGAAAGGGCCGCTCGGGATTAGCAACCTTCAGTGGCTCAATCATCAAACTAAAAATCGTGCCGATGACTGCGAGGCCAATGACGACCGCACCAATCATGCTCCAGGTATGTTCTGTCCCTTGCGGCGCGGTCATATCCGCCAACCAACTTCCAATGAACATTCCAAACAACGTCCCCACGACGGTCATCATGTTATAGAAACCGTTGGCAGGTGATAATTTATTGGGCTTAACAATTTCCGGCAAAGCTCCCATCTTCGCTGGAAAAAACATCGCACTTTGGGCACCCATAAAAGTAAGGGACGCGAAAATCAGCAGCGGTGATTGACACCAAATAGATAACGTTCCCAGGAGCATGACGAGTATTTCAGCAATCTTACAACCGACGATTACCGAGCGTTTGCTGAACCGGTCCGAGACGTAACCCGCATAGGTGCTCAGCAAGATATACGGAGATACAAAACAGGCTAAGCCTAGACCCAATACCGCACTTTGGCTCAAACCCCATAGATTACCAACGTCAACGTAATCTTTGGCAATTCCAATGACGAGCCAACGGAAGGTGTTGTCATTAATACCCGTGAACAATTGGGTCAAACAAATTGCAATAAAGCTGCGCGAAAAGAGATTACTCTTCCCCTCGGCTAAATTGCTTTCTGTTTTGTGTTCACTCATATCGAAATCGCTTTTTATGAAATTCGACCATAGCCAAAAAGCACTGGTTTTCGGTAAAAACGGGACTATAACCGTTTTAATCCGACCGTTTATGGAGAACTAACAGAATTAAATCGACACCTACTTATAGGTATTCACTTAAATCTCACGACCTCGGTTTTGATCCTACCAACGGATGCCCTATCAAGAATAACAGAATAGCACGCACATGAAAATCCAACCCCCGCAATACTTAATGGCCGGCATTATCCTGTTGGTTATCGGATTGCAATTCTTGCTGGTCGACTCCTATGTCCTCAGCAGGCAAGCTAGCGAAATCGTCAAATCACAATTCGACATCTCAGGATCGGCGAACCACTATACAGTAATGCTTCCCCAATGGTTTTCATGGAGCCTGCTCGTTGCCGCAAGCTTCTGCTTCGTTTGGACGATCCGCACCGCTCGCCGCGAACATTTATAACGATTCATTAAGTTTGCCCACGGCCATTCACGTGATTCGTTGACGGATCCATTGTATGGTATATTGGTTTTTCTGTAATACTATTACTTCCGTCACCACATACAGAAAGCCGCTCTCGGATGAAATCTCTGGTCATTACTATTCTTTCCCTGTCACTCATAGCTCTAACGAGTTGCAACAACGACTCCGATGATCCCGTACAAAACAATACAATACCTGCACCACAGGGAATGAATGAACCAGTCGTTGAACCCGATGATTCACTCACCGTCGAAGCGTTGAAAGCACTCGGGGCAAAGTTTAAGGCTAATAAAGATAGTCAAATCACAGAGGTCTCGCTGATCGGTTGTCCGGCCACTGACGACGACCTCCAGCAACTTTCAAATTTAACGAAATTGACTTCGATCCGTCTCAATGAAACACAAATCACCGATGCTGGACTGGAAACCATCGGGCGACTCAACAACCTAACCAACTTAGATTTACGCGGATGCAGCGTTAGTAACGCTGGGATGGCACATCTGGTTGGTTTAAGCAAATTACGAGCACTTCGACTTTCCGGTGAAAGTGGAATAACGACTGTCGATGACGGTGCGCTGGCTGATATTGGTAAACTCACCAACCTCAAAGCACTCTTACTAGACCACCTCTGGGTTGGCGAAAATCTACCAGACCTTGCACCTCTGCAAAACCTAGAAGAATTATATCTCGCAAAAACGCTTATTGACGACACCTCACTGGCAGCACTCAAACAACATCCTAAGCTCAAAAAAGTACGCATCTCGCAAACGCAAATAACCGATGCTGGACTTGAACAACTCACCGCGCTCGCCCATCTCACAGACCTTGATCTCAGTGAGAACAGTGTCATCTCCGATGCGGGCATGAGCCATTTGTCCAAGATAACAACGCTAACTAAGCTCAATCTATGGCGTGTCGCTCTCTCTGACTCCGGCATCCAACAACTCGCAGGCCTCGTAAACATGCAATGGCTAAACTTAGACAACACGTCGCTGTCAGACGACGGCCTCGTACACCTCGAAGGCATGAAAGATATTCAATTCTTGCACCTCGGTTCAACCACTATCACGGATGCTGGGTTACCACAACTGGCAGGCTTGACGACACTCAAAGATCTCAAAGTGACACGGACCGCGGTCACTGCCG
This sequence comes from uncultured Planctomycetaceae bacterium, assembly GCA_963934735.1. GTDB lineage: Bacteria > Planctomycetota > Planctomycetia > Pirellulales > Pirellulaceae > UBA721. The sequence goes on along the minus strand of CAWVZW010000009.1, from coordinate 58,160 downwards.
AAGGCGTCGCGGCATTAAAAGAAAAACTGCCCACTACCGAGATACAATTGAAGTATCTCCCGTAGTGGACAGCGATTTTAGGACACAGGTTTGATTCCGCTATTCGCTAGCAAACGCAAATCATCCTTTACAGAATTTCAAATCCCTTACGGTACTCTTTCGTAACGTACTGAGCGGCCGCAGGACAATTGGTTGCTGTTAATGATTTCGCATCCCATTCCAGCATTTCGCCTGCACGGTATGCGACATTTCCGAGTAATACGGTTTCTGTCAAAGCGCCTGAGTAATCAAAATTACATGTGGTTGGTGACCCGTCTTTACAGGCTTTAATCCACTCTGCGTGATGACCAATCGACTTGGCAATCGTTTGTGCCGGTGGAGTCCAGCCTGTGAACTTGTCGGTGGGGAACAATCGATAACTGCTATAATTTGCAAACATCATTCCCTCTTCACCAATGAACATCACACCAGAGCCCGGTACGCGTTGGCCTTCGATTTCTTTCGGAATCATATTGCCATCGTACCAAGTGAAATTCAGCTGGTCATGATTTTCCGTCTTCGGGAAAACGTACTCCACTTTCAAGCCCAATGGACAAGTTTCTGGGTGCACTTCAGGTCCCGTCGCTTTACACGATATTGGATGACGCAAGCCTAAAGCCCAGAACGGTAAGTCCATGTAATGGCAAGCCATGTCTCCAAGCGTGCCTTGTCCAAATGCCCACCAGCGGCGCCAGTTCGCGGGATGGTAACGTCCGGGTGCGTAAGGACGCTCTTCAGCGGGGCCCAACCATAAATCCCAATTTAGGTTGTCCGGGGCTGCCGTAATTTGGTCTTGAGTTGGCAGATCGCCGCCGCCCCAACCTTTTCCGACCCATACATGTACGTCTGTAATTTTTCCTAATACTCCCGAGCCAATCGCTTCCACAACTCGGCGATAATTATCACCCGCATGAATCTGCGTGCCCAATTGAGTAGCCACTCCGTACTTGGCAGCCTCTGAGGCAATCAACCGAGCTTCGAAAACTGTATGACTCAATGGCTTTTCTGTGTATGTGTGCTTGCCAGCTCGAATAGCCCGCAAAGCTGCCGGAGCGTGTGAATGGTCTGCGGTAGCGACAACCACTGCATCAATTCGTTCACCTTCTTGGTCAATCAGCTCTCGATAGTCTTCGTACTTTCGTGCATCGGGGAACTGACCTGCTGCTCGATTAAGATAATTGGAATCAATATCGCAAATCGCAACAATATTTTCACCCTTTACACCAGCGATATCCGCAGCCGCTCGATTGGCAGTACCAACACAGGCGATGTTAAGTTTTTCACTCGGTGCGGTCGATGCTTTTGCTGCAACGCTCGAGAAAACTCCCGCTGACAACACGGTTGCGCCAGCACCGGTAGTTTTGAGAAAGTTACGACGATTTTGTTTCTTGATATTCATGCTTTTCCGTCCGTTAAATCAATTAAATGCGAATTGTTCGTTAAATTGTGTTTGTATTATACACACATTGTACAAGCAACTGTTAATGTTGCTTGTGATTATTTAGGCAGCAGCATGATGCTACGACGAAGATAACACACCACATGTCCATTACCTAGTTGGTAATAACAAGTTCCATCATTGTCCGTGACATGTTAAATTGACGGTTCACAAACACACAAGCCACAATAGACATTCAGAATTGAAAGAACAAAATGGGCGCACAACAAAAAGCTGAAGAACTCGGTATCGAATTCACTCCATCAGAACCAGGCTACCTAAACCTCTGTATCCGCAGCGGCAACCAACTCATTACCTCAGGTCACACCAGTACCGCGAAAGGCATCCTTGGTACGAACGTTAGCGTCGATGAAGGATACGACGCCGCGAAGGATTGCGCGATTAAGATCCTCCAATCGGTACACAACACTCATGGCACACTCGATGGACTCAGGGTCATTAAAGTACTTGGTTGTGTTTATTCCGCCGGAGATTTTACCGATCAGCATCTTGTCATCAATGGCTGTTCGGATCTACTACACGAAATTTTTGGTAAAGACGGCGATGGTTATCACGCTCGTAGCGCCTTAGGTTTTGCTGCGTTGCCGACCGGCGCTGCAGTTGAAATTGAAGCTATTTTTGAAATTCAATAATCCAAATATTTCACTGACGATCGATCGATGCCAGACACCTATACTATTACCGCCTTCTACAAATTCGTCACCATTGAAGAATCTGATTTAGCGGACCGCCGTAGCGAACTGCAGCGTGTGGGCTTTAAATTTAGACTCTTCGGACTGACTTTGGTCTCGACCGAAGGAATCAATGGCACGGTTGCGGGTTCTGCCGCCGGAGTATCCGAATTTAAAGAATATTTACAACGAGAGTATGGTGAAGTCTTTTTCAAAGATAGTTACTCACAAGATCGTCCGTTTAAGCGTTGGCTAGTTCAAATCCGTGATGAAATTGTTGCCATTAAGGACAAGTCAATTTTGCCGGATGGAGATCGCAATCACATTTCACCTCAACAATGGCATGACACTCTCAGCAATGAAGAAGATGTTGTAGTCGTCGATATTCGCAATATCTGCGAAACGGAAATCGGGATGTTTAAAGATGCGATTGACCCGAGGCTAAACAGCTTCGGAGAATTTCCTACATGGGTTAAGAATAGTGGCATCGATAAAGATCAGAAAGTCTTGATGTACTGTACTGGCGGAATCCGCTGTGAAAAAGCGATGATTGCGATGCAGCGCGAAGGGTACAACGAAGTTTATCAACTTAAGGGCGGCATTCTCGATTATCTGAAAAATTATCCGGAGGGGCATTGGGACGGTGAGTGCTTTGTTTTTGATAACCGAGTGTCGGTAGACGCGAATTTGAATCCATCAGAGCGTTATTCGTTTTGTCCACACTGTGGAGACCCTGGAGATCTCCTGATCGACTGCTCATCGTGCGAAAAACAAACAGTCATCTGTAAAACCTGTTCACAAGAAAATGACCGCAATACATGCTCAAAACATTGCGCCGAAGTCTACCGCCGAACACAGATACCAGCTTCGTAACCTAACAGTCCGCGTATTGCTCTGTTTTGAAAACCACCAATGCTCACCAACCAACAAATCGAACAGTTCCAACAAGACGGCCATTTGACGGTTGATGAGTTCTTTACGGCCGATCAAATCGAATCGGCGCTCCAAGATATTGACATTTGGGGCCAACAAATTCGCGACAACCTTAGCGATGAAGAAAAAAGTTGGTTTCTAGAACGAGACGCTGGGGACGACGCGCCGCTGAGAAAACTCGACGATCCAGTTTGCCATCGTCCGGTATTTCAGCAACTTGCGCAAATCCCTCGAGTCAAGCAGAGCATTGAGCAGCTTATTGGACCTGATGTGTGTATTTTCTTTAGCCAAGTCTTTATGAAACCAGCACACCATGGTGGCCCCAAACCCATTCACCAAGACAACTATTACTTTGACCCGACAGACCACCAACGACAAGTCACGCTGTGGGTTGCACTCGACGCGGCGACCACTGAAAACGGCTGCCTCTATTTCGCCAACGGTAGTCACCTCGCCGGAGTCGTCAATCACGTCGCTCCAACTGATGAGCCATTTAATCTCCAAGTTCCTAGCAATTTAGCGCAACAGTATAAAATGACCGCCGCGCCGGTTGCACAGGGTGGCATTTCAATTCATCATGGCAGCGTGTTCCATCAGTCCTCTGCCAATCGTAGCGACTTTCCCCGCCGAGCAGTTGCTATGCATTTTCTCCCACAGGATATGGCTTTGCTAAACCCAACGTTGGCATACGATGAAACAAAACGATTTCATTTATAATGGCGGACTCTCCGATGACCACAATAAAATCAGGCGTTATCTTCATCCGGAAAATTAACTTACATATCCTCTTGTTGATGTGTATTTTGACAAATTCGGCCGTATCGCAAGATCAACAGCTTGCAAATTGGCCGCAATGGCGTGGTCCGCATAACACGGGTGCAGCAGACGGTAAACCACCGACTGAGTGGAGTGAAACCAAAAACGTCCACTGGAAACTAGCCCTGCCCGGAAAAGGACATAGCACGCCGGTTGTCTGGAAAAACCATATTTTCGTTACTGCGGCACTTGATATCGGCGAGGCAATGCCGCCCCGCCGCAGTGGGCGCCCTGGTGCACATGACAATCTCGCTGTTACCCATAAACAGCGGTATATTGCGATGGCGATCGATCGAAAAAAAGGCAAGGTGCTCTGGAATACGACTGTCCATGAAAAAATTCCACTAGAAGGAGGGCACGATTCCGCTAGCCTAGCTTCGCATTCGCCCATAACCGATGGTAAGTATCTATACACCTTCTTTGGATCGGCGGGCCTGTATTGCCTAGATTTCAATGGAAAAATAGTATGGCAAAAAGACCTCGGCCAAATGCATAGCAAACACGGTCACGGTGAAGGTAGTTCGCCAGTGTTGTTTCAAGACAGATTGTTTATCAATTGGGATCATGAAGGGCAGTCATTTTTAGTCGCATTAAATTGCCAATCAGGCAAAGAACTTTGGCGCATCAATCGCTCAGAAGTCACTTCATGGGCGACACCTTTGATTATCAATTATGCATCTCAACAACAACTCGTCGTCTGCGGTTCCAATCGAGTACGGGGCTACAACTTGGAAACGGGAAAGGTCATTTGGGAATGCGGTGGGCTATCAAACAACATTGTAGCGACTCCTGTGTTTTCTAATGGAATACTCATTGCCGGCAGTAGTTACGAAAAACGTGCCATGTTGGCTATCAAGATTGAAGGCGCTAAGGGCGACATCACCAATTCCGACCAAGTTCTGTGGGAACGTTTTCGCGGTACACCCTACGTGCCTTCGCCATTGCTAGTCCGCGGTCATATTTTCTTTTTGGCGCATTACCAAGGCATATTATCGCGAGTGGACATTCAAACCGGAGAAGATTCAGGGGGACCGTTTCGATTGGGAGGAATCAGAAATGTATACGCGTCACCGCTGGCGGCTAACGGCAATATCTATGTAACCGACCTCGACGGCACAACGATCGTGATTGAAGATTCCAAGGCACCTCAAGTCATTGCCTACAACCGACTCGACGATCGTTTTGCCGCATCACCAATTGCCGTGAACGACGAACTGTTCTTGCGTGGCGCAAAATTTCTATATTGCATCGCTCGGGGCCAGTAATCAACAACGGTCAACATTTACGACCGAGTAATCTTCAGTAACATGCCCGGCAAAAAAAGATTCTCTAAGTTGTCCAATTCACGTTCGTCAAGCTTCTCAACTTGCAATCCATGCCGCTCCGCGCGGCGATAGATTTCTCGAATCGCAGCCACACATCCATACGCCAAATAGGCTTCGCCGTTCGGCGTCAAATGTTGATCTAAGCCTGACAAAATAGATTCGAGTAATTCAAAATGAGTATCGATAAACGCATAGTCTTCAACCTTTTGAACTTCACCATCTTCCCACGGTGGATTGGAAATAATGACATCAAATTGTTCATCGCTAGCGATCACCGCAAACGCCCCCGAATTGTCAGCATCTACCAATCGCACATCGAAGTTTTCAGTCGTCTGCGGAATCTCTAACTGGAACCAATTGAATCGTGCATTGGCAACCGCCTGTGGATTGATATCGGTTGCTACCACTGTGCGGGCACCGGCCTGCAAGCAACATAAGGAAATCAATCCTGTTCCCGTGCCAATCTCAAGGACTCGCTTATCGCGAACAAGATTCGTCTCGCGAATCAATTTTCGCAAACTGACGGAATCTTCTGCCTCCCAAAACACCGTTGCAAATTGCACCATGTCTTTTTCAAAGTCATCGACTTGCCAGCGATCAATGACCTCGACGCTCGTCCCCGCCGGCAACGATCGCTTTATTGATTGTGTCGAGGAAGTTGTAGATGAGTCGTCCGTTGTTGTCTCTTGCTGACACGCTACAACTAGTCCGAGAAGAGCTACAACCACCATCCATGTCCAATTTTTCATCCGTCTATTCATTGTCATTCGGCCCGTAGTACTCTCTGGAACATCAACAATCTGAACTCAATCCCTTCATCGCCAGGCATTTCCGGAACGGTCAATGTCAGCTCACCTACTCCCGCTTCTAGCAGTATCGTTCCCAAACTAAACGGTATGAATCGTTTCACGTAGGATTCTCGTCGCACAACTCGGTCTTCAGCAGCACCAATTAACGGGGGGTCATGATATTTTGTGACTACTTTCGAGCAACTATTATTCTTGAACGTCAACTCCACGCGACAACCGACGTTTTCTTTTTGCAGCACATAATAGACTTGTACGTTATAAAGCCCAGGCTCCAGAACCTTTACATTCCAAGTTACCTTATCCGAAGTCTTTTTCCAGTTTTGATAAAAGGAACAATTGGGGAAGCGGTTTGATCTTAAGATTTCACCGTGTGCAATTCCATCGCGAGCGGGCATTTGCGTCCATTGAGCGTCTGCATGTCCTATCAAGAATGGCCGTTTGTCCTCTCGTGTAAAATCTGCCATCGCATCGGCGCGAAAACTAGCAACTGCGGTAGTCAAGCGACGAGTCTCTGCCGGATACATCGCCGATACATCCATTCGTTGCCCAGGATCAGATTTAATGTCAAACAGCTTGCCGGCTGTATCCAATCGAAATTGTTGAGTCCTCACACTGACACGATTGTTCCAATGCGAGAAGATCAGGCGATCTTGTATCGCTTTGCTGGCTTTATCGGAATTAATTAGCGAAGCAGACAAATCAATACCGTCAAGTTTCTTTTTGGAAATCACAGGTACGCCGGCGAGGTGTGCCAGTGTAGGGAGCAGGTCAATTGCACCGCCGATTTGTTTCACATAAGTACCTGGTTTGATTTTTTGTGGCCAGCGTACTAACAGGGGCGAGCGAACGCCTCCTTCATCCGTAGAGCCTTTGCGCCCCTTCATGTCACCGTTAAAACGAGAACCGTTGGGACCATTGTCATGAAAGAAAACGACGATCGTATTATCAGCAATGCCCAGTTCATCAAGTTTCGCAGTGAGGCGACCTACATTCCAATCGACATTCTCACACATTGCTAAAGCCGCTCGGATATGGCCTACATCTTCACGTTTGGGGTCGCGATTGTGATTAATCAGTTGCTTGTCTTTGAACTTATTCCACCAACGATCAGGCACCTGCATCGGTGAATGAGGAACATTCAATGGCAAGTATGCAAAAAACGGCGTGCCCGATTTAACGCTGCGCTGCATAAAGCTAATCGCCTTGTTGGTGAAGTCATCAACACAGAACCCCTCACCGCGGACAATCTTGCCGTTATGTTCCAACATCGGGTCAAAATAATTTCCCCAATGCCCGGACGTAAATCCATAATACTCATCGAAGCCGCGGCCATTGGGATGGTAAGGATATTGCATACCATTATGCCATTTCCCAAAAGCTCCTGTCGTGTATCCGGCCGCCTTAAAAGTATCGGCAATCGTCAACTCGTCAAGATTCAAGCGTTCACCACCGGCCGACGTACTAAACACACCGCTGCGCGTATGGTAGCGACCTGTCAAAAACTCAGCACGAGTCGGGGAACAGACTGGGCATACGAAAAACCGATCAAACTGAGCACCTGTTGCTGCCAGCGCATCGATGTTGGGCGTCTCCAGGTTTTTGTTTCCGTTGAGACTTAAATCTCCCCAACCTTGGTCATCGGTCAGGACAATTAAAATGTTTGGTCGACTCAACGCAGTCGTTGCCTTCAGGGACTCCACTCCCTCCACTCGGTGTACAAACCCTATCAAACCAACAACAAATAATAGATAATGGACGTATCGAACCATGTAATTCACTTTCTAATTTTGTCGATGTATTTATCTTTTATGGGGAGACACTGGTCATGAGATCGAGCTTAGGACGACTGCTTGCTAACGCTACATTATTAAACTTATTGCTCTGTAACTGTCTGGGTAATGCCCTCGTTGCCAGTGACAACAATGATAGCAAAGATACTCCACAGCAACCAGAAGAGCGGCGTGTAGGTAAGATCTTCAAAGATATCGTTAAGACGATTAGCCCAGTGAATCTTCTGCGAGAAGATTTTGACAACGATGCGTCGCGCTGGCAACCAACGGATGGCACGGCCTGGAAAGTCGTCAAGGAAAACGACAGTTCTTTTTACTCGATGTTTAAAGACAGCCAATACAATCCACCAGTGCGATCACCAGTTAACTTTGCACTACTCAAAGATATTTCTGTCACTAGTTTTCAACTAGATGTTCAAATGCGTTCAACACAAGAAGTCTACGGTCATCAAGATCTATGTCTGTTCTTTGGCTATCAAGATCCGTCACATTTTTACTATGTCCACTTAGGCCGCGAAGCAGACGATCACGCGAACTCAATTTTTATTGTAAACGGTAAACCTCGCGTAAGTATCGCCACCCAACGCACCGACGGTACAGACTGGAGCAAGGATTGGCACCATGTACGAGTTAAGCGGGACATTAGACTGGGAACAATCAAGGTGTACTTTGATGACATGAAAAAACCGATCATGATTACTAAAGACAAGACTTTTGTCTTTGGCCAAATTGGAATCGGCAGCTTTGACGACACCGGCGATTTTGATCAAATACGCTTATTTGGCACCAAGCACTAACACCTTGGATATTTCCAACGGCGGTGTAAAGAAGTGATACAGCGAGACTAGTTTGCGCGATTTTTTAAGTAATCGCGAATGTTTGGATACGTCGGTTTCTGTAGCACAGTTCCCGCCCGCTGAGATGGTCGGCGACTTTCTTGTCGCTGCATCGGTTTGCTACGATACCCGTGATACGCCATGTATTCTTCCGTAATATCTATACTCTGTGCCAACACAGCTTTCTCGGTAATGTATGGATCCTCCTTGGGCATATACCGAATCATCATTTCGAAGTCCTCGCCGAAAAGAAGCCCCGTTATGCCGTCATCTCCACCGAGCACTTCTTCTCCCGTTTCCATGCTCGCTGCAAGCATGCTATTGGGATCATCCAGCTCAGCAAAATAGTCGGCCATTTCCAATAAATCCATATCTTCCTCTAAATCATCGACAACCATCATTTCACCATATTCGCTATCAATGTCCGCATCGACAAACCCCTCAGGTTTCAATGCCACAACAGTGCCTGCAACGGATGGGGATGATGGATTTGATGCACCGACGGCCTCGGCTGTATTCGATGTCTGAGAAACAGCAGCAGTAATGAGGGGAACCTCCTTTGCCGGCAACACCTGTGCAATTGATTCGCCCAAGCGACTGCACCCAGTAAGGCCAAGTATCGCGAGGAACAAAAGCGATGAAAGTTGACTTATAGATTTTATTTGTTGCATGAGACTCATGTTGGACCTGACAATTACAACCGGTCGCCTCTAAAGTCGGTTACTTCTCTATTATACGTTTCGCCAGCGCGGTAGTGGCAAATTAATCTAAATCCGCTGTTCAATACGACTGAATTTTTACTTCCATGGAATATCGCGGTCAAAAATTGACCCATATTTCTTGTATCCATGTTTGTGAAATCCGTTTGTTGTCCAATCGCTGACTGCCTCTGCATAGATTTTCCGCATTTGATTCACTGCTGGGATATTTACCTCTCGCAGAGGTAATTCGGCAATGTTTACTAACTCCAATGGGTCACTTGGAATATCGTAAAGCTCCTCAGTCGGTTTAAGACCATTTCTTTCCCAAGGCCAATAAATATATTTATGTTGTTTCGTCAGGACTGCAAAACTATGACACGCTGCTGTCCCCCAGACATTGATGAGTTGCAGCGACTCGTGAATTTGTTTTTGGGGGTGGTCATATAAAGGTAGCAAGCTATGTCCATCGATATTCCGCGGGATCCGTACTCCTGCCAAATCCAAAATTGTCGGAGCAAAATCGATACTCCCTGTTATTTCTTGGCACCGCATACTCTTGCCCGAATTGGCGTGTCGCGGATCCACGATGATCAAGGGTACGCGTGACCCCTCTTCATAGGGCAACACTTTAGAACCATAACCATGCGACCCACAAAAATAACCATTGTCCGACGTAAATATTATGACCGTATTTTCTGCCACCCCAGCACGTTGAACTGCTTCCATTATCATCCCCACCGCAGCATCGACACCGTGAACCAGCTGGTGATACTTCGCCATAACTTCGTCATATTGGTCGCGATAACCCCAACTATCAAACCGTTCATATTGTCGACCTTGGCGACTTTGCATGGAAAAATGCTGTCCAAACTCGCGTCCATAATTCGCAGGTTTCAAAAATGTTGCCCCTTGGTATACAGCATCAAACAGCGGGTCAGGTTGAACTGGCCGATGCGGCGCCTTAAAACTGACGGACAAACAAAACGGTTTATCGCCTGTGGCCGCGGCCTTAATGAAATCCGCTCCAAATGCACCATAGGCTCTGCTCGCGTGAGGATACGCCTTGGCATATTTCGTCATACTTGGATTTTTCGCCGTCCTAAAATCTGTCTGCCCTGGACCACCGCCCCAAACATCAAAATCATCGCTGGGTAAAACCGTCGTCGACTTACCTTCCAGTTCCACTTCAAAACCAAACTTGCCTGCAAAAGCGGTCACGTATCCAGCTCGCCGCAATAAATTTGGATAGGATTGCTGCCAAAATTTTTCGGCTAACGGACCACGGTCAAAATTACAACCATGTCGATACTCATACAAACCGGTCATGACCGTCGCACGCGAACCCATACAAATGGCCGTTGTGGTGTAATGCCGATCAAACACCATGCCCTGGCGAGCCAGCTGATCAATGTTAGGAGTCTTCACATCGGGATTGCCATAACAACCGAGAGAATAGCTAGCTTGGTCGTCCGTCATTAAGAAAATAATATTGACAGATTTCTTAGCCGCGCAGTCTTGTGACAACAAGGCAACCGTCGACAGCACTATACCTACAAACCAACAGGCAACTATGAATCGTCGCCCGACGTCGCTCGTCCGTCGTAAATTATATAAAGTCAACATCCAAGGGTCTTTCGGAAGCTAGTGGTTTCTCTTTATCGATAAATCGTTACCAAGGTCATTCATTTGCCGGATAGCAAAGACTATCATAACACTTAGTGATCACTCAAATAACCGAGCGGATGATCTTTTCTGACCAAGCTCTTTTAAGGACTTTCAGCGTGCACAACGGACGACGATTATTCGCCATTACCACCGCCATGTTTATCATTACTGTCATAGTAATTGCGATGAACCACAGAGCGCTTTTCCCCGGTAATCTGACCACTACAGACGCACAGACAACAGACACGGTCGCTACGCTTAGTCCCGTAATCCTCAAATCCCTCCCAGAACAAACACAGCCAGGTGAAACCGACTTTCGCCAGTACGGCATCTATCGTCAATCCGCTCCTCGCGCCCCTCAGAAGACTACCACGACTACCACGCTCCCATTAACGCTCAACAAAGCGACACACATCTCGCTGATCGGAAACAACCTACTGGACCGGTCGCAGCATTTTGGTTATTTCGAATCATACGTCCAGCAAGCACACCCTGAGCGGCAGTTAACCATAAGTAACCTCGCGTGGTCCGCTGATACCGCTGACCTACAGCCACGGCCAGATAACTTCGCTGACACGATACAGCATTTGACTCACGAAAAAGCGGACGTGATTATTGCGGCCTTTGGATTCAACGAATCATTCCAAGGAAACGCTGGTCTTAGTAAATTCAAAGAGTCGCTAAAAGCCTACATCAGCGACCTGCAAACGCGACAATTCAATGGGAAATCTGGTCCGCAAATTATCTTGCTCAGCCCAACAGCCAATGAAAACACAACCAACGTCTTGGCGGCTACTCTCAACAACGATCAGTTGCGAACGTACAGCCGAGCGATCCAAGAAATCGCGGTTGAACTGAACGTTAGCTTTGTGGACCTTTTCACGCCAACAGAAAAGGCCATGGGGAAACCCTCAACCGACTTGACCATTAATGGCTGTCATCTCAACGCTCTGGGTTATGAACTTGTCGGACAAATCATGTTCCGATCACTTTTCGAATTACCGCTGCCCAAACTCAACGAAGCTGTGCGGCTAACCGTCGTTGACAAAAACAAACAGTTCTTCAGGCGGTTCAGGCCATTAAACACTTTCTATTACACGGGTGGTCGCAGCAAGACATACGGCTATCTGGACTTCCTACCCGCCATGCGCAATTTCGATTTACTCGTCGCCAACCGTAACCAACGCATTTGGGATTTAACACAAGGCAAAAACGTAGCAGACATCATTGACGATTCGAACCTTCCACCGCTACCAGACACTACACAAAGTCGCGGCGCAAATCGCTGGATGTCGGCTGAAGATGAATTAAAATCTTTCATTGTTGATCCACGTTTTGATGTAAACCTGTTCGCCGGTGAAGAAGAGTTTCCCGATATCGCAGCTCCCATTCAGATGCGTTGGGACTCCCAAGGTCGTCTCTGGGTTAGCTGTTCCAAAACCTATCCCCACGTCTACCCAGGTAACGAACCGAATGACAAACTCGTCATCTTAGAAGATACCGACGGTGATGGAAAAGCTGATAAGTCGACAGTATTTGCGGAGGATTTGCATATTCCACTATCATTCGAATTCGGAGATGGTGGTGTCTACGTTTCAGAAATGCCAAATCTCACATTCCTTAAAGACACCAACGGTGACGGGAAAGCCGATCTACGGCGGATTGTTCTCTCGGGATTTGGTACAGAAGATTCGCATCATGCCTTGCACGACTTCGCCTGGACACCCGATGGCGATCTTATTTTTCGTGAATCCATATTTCATCATTCACAAGTCGAAACACCCTATGGCCCTGTCAGACAACAAAACAGTGGCTGGTTTCGATTTCAACCGCGCAACCAAAAACTCCTCAGCTTTGGGACGTACCCAAGCACTAACCCGTGGGGCGTGACCTTTGATGACTGGGGACAACACCAAGCAAGTCATCCCGTGTTCGCCGCGGCCTTTCATGCATTAGATCCTCCCTATCCAAATCAAAACCCAAAACCAGCAGGTTTACGAGCGTATTCAGGCGTTTGTGGTGCTGAATTTGTTGACTTCAACACCTTCCCAGACGAATTACAAGGAGGGTTTATTAAGGTGCGTTACAAGCCCACCAATCGAGTCGAAATTCACAAATGGAATGAAACCGACTTTGGCTATGACGAACAATATGTTGGCGATCTAATCTTCTCGAAAAACCTAAGTTTTATTCCTGTTGACTTACGCTATGGACCGCGGGGAGCGATGTATCTTTGCGACTGGTACAATCCGGTCAAGGGACATGCCCAGTATTCGCTAAGAGACGAACGTCGCGATCGGCATTCCGGACGGATCTGGCGAATCACCGCTAAAGGTAAGCCGCTTCAGGATCCTCCCAAAATCGCGGACGCTTCCATTGAGCAACTGTTAGATATCCATAAGCGCCCCGAATATCGATACCGTTATTGGGCGAAACGTGAACTGCGAATGCACGATACAAACGCAGTCAAAAAGTCTCTCGATAAATGGGTAAAGGCTCTCGATCCAGCGGACCCGCGTTTTCGACACCACCAAATCGAAGCCATCTGGATTTATCGCAACATCGGGCAAACAAATCCGGATCTGTTACGAACATTGCTTCAATGCGAAAACCACCATGCTCGTGCGGCCGCAGTTGAACAACTTCGATATTGGCACCCCATCATTTCCGATAGCATTGAACTACTAAATCAAGCTGCCAACGATTCCAATAGCATCGTCCGTATGCAAGCGGCGATTGCTGCTTCGTATATTGGTTCCCCTGCAGCATTAACAGCAATGCTCGACGTGGCCGATCATCCGCTCGGTGGTCATCTTGCTTATGCAGTTGCCTCCTCGCTTAATTCACACACGTTGCGACAACATTGGGAAGACTCGGGGAATACCTTTGTACAACAACTGTTGCGGCGTGCCTCTAAAGCTCAAAGCCTACAAGAGCCTAGCGTCGGTGCTCAGCAAGCACAGTTTGATTCACAGAAGAACTTGCAGACCCTAAAGATCCGTTGCTTGCCTGAACGGATGCGATTCTCCGTGGAACAAATCACGGCGACTGCTGGCCAACCACTAAAAATACTGTTCACCAATGAAGACGCTACAGATCACAATATGGTTTTTGTAAAGCCAGATGCACTGGCGGAAGTAGGCTTAGCAGCGAATGAAATGGCCCGTGATCCGAAAAACGCGAATTCAGATTTCGTCCCGACGTCTAAAAAACATCTGATTATTGAAGCGTCGCCGATGATCGGACCAACTCGTAAAACAAGAATTCATGTTTTTCGATTTCATGCACCTGACAAGCCAGGCGTTTACCCATACGTCTGCACATTTCCCGGACACTGGGTCATCATGAAAGGAATCTTAGTCGTTGGTAAAACAACTGCTGAGGCTGAGGAATTACTAGCAGCTCAAAAACCCACCCTTGTTCAACAATGGAAAATGGTGGATTTTGAAACGGTTGTCACAAATCAAGATGAGGCAACCATCATGCGTGGCATGGATGCATTCATGAAAGCGCGCTGCCATCAGTGTCACAAAGTAGGCGGTCACGGCATTAACCTCGGTCCAGAACTCGCTGATGTTTCCAAGCGATTCAAAGGTCTAAAACTACTTGAACAAATCATCGAACCATCCAAAGACGTCAATGAAAAATATCGTGTCCAGCAATTGATTATGCGTGATGGACGAGTCCTCTCGGGAGTGATCATGAAGACAACCGCCGATCAATATCACATCGTGCCAAATCTTTTAATTCCAACAGTCATTAATAAAATACCCAAAAAATCTGTCGATGAAATCATTCCCGCGCGATTGTCTCCGATGCCACAGGGCTTATTGGATACGTTGACCGCCCATGAAATCATCGACCTCGTGAGCTTTTTAGAAGCTGGTGGATTCAAGCTACCTGAGCATCTAAAAAAAGATCACAACCACTAAGCACAGATTTTGAATATTTTCCACCGCCTTAAATAGAAAGAACCATCGAATGCCCAAACCAGCATGTTGCTTAACCATCGGACTGCTGCTTAGTTTCATCCTACCAATTGGCCACATTGACCAGCAATTATCTGCCGCCGAGAAGGCGCCTCCGAAGCGACCCAACATCCTCTTTATTTTGGCAGATGATCAGTCGCCTTGGGATTTACAAATCTATAACAAACAATCGGTACTCAATACACCTGTTCTGGATCAATTGGCAAAAGATGGAATGGTGTTCGACGGTGCGTATCATATGGGGGCTTGGGCTGGCGGTGTTTGCACACCCTCGCGGCATATGATTATGTCTGGTCGCAGCGTGTGGCACATTCCCGACCAAGGTAAAAATCGCAGGAACCCACATGCTGGAAATCCTCAATTAGTACCCACGAATATGGCAGAATTTACCATGGGTGCTGTGTTTAACAGAGCGGGCTACGCGACGATGCGGACTTGTAAAGTAGGCAACAGTTTTAGAGCAGCCAATGAGCAATTTACGGTTAGAAAAGAGCGCACCAATCGAGGGGCAACCGACGAGAACGGTAGTGCCTGGCACGCGCAACAAGTGCTCGATTATTTGAGTAACCGAGAAGTACAATCAGGCAGCAAGCCGTTCCTAATTTACTTTGGATTTTCTCACCCCCATGACCCGCGTATGGGAAACAGCGAATTATTGAAAAAATATGGAGCGGTTAACCATACGGACAAAATTAATGTTCCAGCGATTCAGCAGCGGACGCCGGCACTACCGCCGAACTACCTCGGAGCGCACCCATTTCACCATGGACACCCAGGACTACGAGACGAGGTCTCGGTTCCTGGTGTATGGAAGAAACGAGACCCAAACACGATGCGGAATGAACTTGGTCGCGAGTTTGCCTGTAGCGAAAATATTGACCGGCAAGTTGGTCGTGTTTTAGACAAGCTCAAGCAAATGGGGGAACTCGACAATACTTATGTCATCTACACAGCAGACCATGGCATGGCCATTGGGCGCCATGGACTACAGGGAAAACAAAACCTGTATGAGCATACGTGGCGGGTACCTTTCATTGTGTCCGGCCCTGGGATTAAACCAGGCACGCGTACCCAAGGAAATATATATCTGCTCGACATCTTGGCAACCTTCTGCGACCTCGCCGATATCAAGACGCCCAAAATGAATGAGGGCACAAGTTTCTTGCCTGTGCTCACCGGCAAGCAGCAAACGATACGGGATGTTCTGTATGGAGTTTATTGTGGTGGCACCAAGCCAGGGATGAGATGTGTTCGACAGGGTGACTGGAAGTTGATTAAGTACGACGTACTAGAGGGCACCGTCCAAAAAACGCAGTTGTTCAATTTGAAAGAGAATCCACTCGAATTGCTGGAAGAACATCATGCTCAAGATTTAATTACTCTCGTGGGCAACAAACCTGATGCCCAGCAGCGTAATCTAGCTGACGATCCCCGCTATGCTGACCGGCTGAAAGAAATGGAGGCGCTCTTGTTATCCGAACAGCAACGCCTCGATGATCCCTATCGGTTGTGGAATCAACCACCCATCGACAATTCCAAATAAGCTCTGCAAAACTCAACAGTATCAAATTTGCATTGCCCGTTGTGCTGCCGATCTATTCGCTAAACTATTAGCACTTAGCCCCCGCACGTTTGCGGCCAATGCGACCCATTTTCTCGTTTTTCTCGATATAGGCCAGAGCATCTGGGATTTTGCACGACGTATCGCCCATATCCGCAGTCACTTTTCCGATTTTCTTGGCCGTCGTTTTGGCTTGCTTAGTCAACGGTGCGACAAACGTACCAACCGCGATGACAAACCGATTCATCCCCACACGTACTCGGTCTGGTTGCGAGTGGATATCCGTAGCGATTGTCTTTAGCAGCATACGAATTTCTGTAAAATCTAGATCTTCGTCAGCAATCGTCGAAACAATGGACGAATACGTTGCCCATCCTGTGGATGCAATAGATTCTTTTTTCGCTTTCATCCACTTCAGCGCTAGCGACGGCCCAGCATCGTTTTCTGACGCCACCCAAGCAACCGTCCAATCCGAGACCATTGTCCAAACAGCATCTCGTGCCCATTGATTTAATCGACTACGTGTCATCAACGAACCATCTGCAACTAATCCGGCAAGATAGCGCGCATCACAATTGCCTGTATCAAACAATTCATAGGTCAGATCTTGATTGCCTTTGATCTGCTTGGCGATCACTTTCATATCGGCCACCTTCACGCCAAACATATTTTCTGGAGCACCGTATCGTGCATATGTTTTGCGGGTCTGAGCGTCGCCCTTTTTCTTTAAAGCCACCATGACGTGTTTGACTGTCTTCACAAGAACTTTCCTTCGCGTTGGCTAGGGGATTAGATAATTGGATTATACTGCTTGCACACTATCCAAGTGCATTTTTCATTCGGCTCGACGCCTCATGACGG
This sequence comes from uncultured Planctomycetaceae bacterium, assembly GCA_963934735.1. GTDB lineage: Bacteria > Planctomycetota > Planctomycetia > Pirellulales > Pirellulaceae > UBA721. The sequence goes on along the minus strand of CAWVZW010000009.1, from coordinate 40,705 downwards.
GTACCGGCAGCGAACTGCATAACGGTTGAAAAAACGGCCATTTCCCCCAAAAGTAAACACAAAAGATAATTTAGCTAGAAAAATAAGCTGAAAGCCTCTTTAGCTCCTCTAATTTTTGTCCGATTTATCCAGATACGAATACCAACGCGCAAGGACTGCGCACATTTTGCCTGGAAAACCGTGATGAATCGGCATCTTCCTTTATATATACTAACCGCCGCCACGCTGCTGCTCTCAGCATGTACGCCGCTGCGCCCACGGGCAAGTACCAAATCACACGCAATTGGCTGGCCTCAGTTCACTGCAAACGAATCGGCGATCAGCTTACCCGCATTGCCCTCCAAATCCGACGCTCCATCCGCTGATCAATCGCTTCTCGAGAAACCTTTAACACTGGATGCCCTAAAACAATACGCGCTCGAAAAGAATCCCAGTATTGCATTAGCAAAAGCTCATGTCCGCGCTGCCCAAAGTCACGCCGCTCAAACCGGTATGCGGCCCAACACGCGCATTGGCTTCTCCGCTCAACAAATCGGTAGCAGCGCAGATATTGAACAAGTCGGAATCGCCGTCGAGCAGGAAATCTTGCGCGGCAACAAACGTCAACTTGACCAAGAAATCAGTGAATATGATGTCAGCCGTTTTCGCCAGGTACTGCAGAGCCAACAACAACGAGTGCAAACTGATGTGGCCATCGGCTACTTCAATGTTCTCTGTACGCAAAAGAGAGTAGAGCTACTTACCAACATCGCCCATATCAATGAAAAAGCTACCGCGGCGGTGAAAGCACTATTTGAAAGTAAAGAAGTAAGTAAGCGAGATCTGTTGCAAGCAAGAATCGAAAGTAACACTAGCAAGAGCTTATTACAGCTAGCACAAAGCGAGCACACTGCTGCTTGGCAAGTGCTAGCTGCAGTTGTCGGGTCTACAGAAATCATCGACCAACCATTAGTCGGTGACCTCGATTATGCCGCCGCCCAAATCGTGTGGGAATCCTCCCTCGAACATTTATTAGAAAGCAGTCCAGAAATTGCCGCTCGGAAAGCTAACGTGCAACAAGCGAAAGCAGCTGTACGACGCGCTCAAGCCGAATCTATTCCGGATATCAATATTCAAGCAATCCTGCAACACGATAATTCTATTGGAGCAGCCAATGGAAACTTAATGGTCTCCGTTCCAATTCCTATGAAAAACAAGACTCGAGCACGTGTACGGGCAGCGGAGCATAAGTTGATTGCAGCTCAGCAAAAAGTCTCTTCTCTGCAACTGCAATTGCAACAACGATTAGCGCCCGTATTTCAAGCTTACACTAGTAGTCAACAACAAATCACAACCTACCGCGAAAGCATTTTGGTCGATGCTCAGGAAAGCCTCGATCTGACAAAGCTCGGATATGAAGGTGGTGAGTTCAGTTACCTCGAATTACTGACTGCTCAGCGCACATACTCTCAAGCCAACCTCGACTATCTAGCAACACTCCTTAAACTCTCGGTTGCCCGCGCCAAAATCAACGGCCTCCTGCTGACCGACAGTTTGCAAGTTCAACTTGAGGGGGGTAACTAATGGATCAGCCAAAAGCAAATATACGCAATATATTTATCGGCGTGATGATCACGACTGCCCTCATCATCGCCTATGCCAAACGCGACGCCGTCCGAACAATGTTGAGTGGACAAACGATTTCAGCAGACAACACCGTAAATGATGATCAAAAACTGAAAAATAGCACTGCCGCTACCGTTCAAATCCTAGAATTATCGGCTCAAGCGCGTAAGAACCTCTCATTGGTTTCAAAATTAGTCGAGCCACAGGACTACTGGAAGACCATTGAAGTGCCGGGAGTTATTATCGATCGCCCAGGTTTATCCGACCATGGAATTAGCTCACCGGCGGTGGGAGTGGTCACCCAAGTGCACGCATACGCTGGTGACACAGTGAAATCTGGCGACAAACTATTCACTCTGAAACTATTTAGCGAATACCTTCATGACACACAATCAAACCTGTTCCAAGCCACACGTGAAACGATACTACTAAATGAAGAACGTCAGCGGCTGGATCAGCTTGCTCAATCCGGTACCATCGCGGCCGCTCGTATTATCGAATTTGATCAACACATACGACGTCAACAAGCACTCATTGAATCTTATAAACAAGACCTACAAACGCGTGGCCTCAGCGTCGATCAAATCCAAGAAGTTGCTACTGGCAAGTTTATCTCGACCATCACAGTCACCGTCCCAACGACTGCCTCGGCAGAACCGAGTTTTGAAGTTCAGGAACTGCAGGTGAATTTAGGTTATCAAGTCAACGCAGGACAGTTACTGTCCGTCATCTCCGATCATCGATCGCTGTACATTGAAGGGCATGCGTTCAAACAAGAAGCTCCGAGTCTGGAACAAGCAGCGAAAAACGGCTGGTCGCTGGAAGTAGAATTTGCTGAAGACGACAGCGAACATTGGCCAGCTCTGGAACAAGCGTATCAGATTCGCCACCTATCAAGCACCATTGATTCCTCCAGCCGCACATTTGATTTTTTCGTACCACTAGTAAACCAATCACGATCGTACGAGCATGCCGGCCAATCCTTTATGGTATGGCGGTTTCGGCCTGGACAGCGTGTGCGAGTACGAGTGCCGGTCGAGCAATTTCATGATGTGATTGTCCTACCTGCCGCAGCAGTCGTGCGCGAAGGTCCGGAAGCATATGTCTTTAGGCAAAACGGCGATTTGTTTCAGCGTCTGCCAGTTCATGTGATTCATGAAGATCGCTTGTTCGTCGTGTTAGCCAATGACAGCAGTGTGCAAGCTGGCGCATATATTGCTCAAGGTTCCGCAGCGTCACTTAACCGCGTCCTAAAAGCACAATCAGCTAGTGGCCAACCGGCCGCTGTCCATGTTCACGCCGACGGGTCCGTTCACGCGGCCCACTAACCGCAGAGAGAACTTTAAACGTGCTCAATGCCATTATCCGTTTTTCGCTTCGCTACCGTATGCTGGTTGTCATAACCAGTGTCGTGATGCTGATCTACGGTTCCTACTTGGCAACCACGATGCCAATCGACGTCTTTCCTGACCTCGATCGTCCCCGAGTGATTATCATTACCGAATGCCCGGGACTTGCGGCTGAGGAAGTTGAATCACTAGTCACTCAGCCCATTGAACTGACGCTGCTCGGAGCCACAGGGGTCCAAGATGTACGCAGTCAAACAACTGCCGGTTTAACCGTCATTTATGTTGAATTCAGCTGGGAAACAAAGATTCTCGCGGCACGGCAAACCGTTCAAGAACGACTATCGACTCTCGAAAACGTGCTGCCTGTGGGAATCAACCCGCAGATGACACCGCCATCTTCAATTATGGGTCAAGTGATCATTGCGGGGATCTATCGACAACCGGGTCCCGGTGGTGGTGAACTCACAGTCATTGAAAAGACCGATTACGTCATTGAAGTTATCGCACAACAACAAACACGCGACATTAAATTGAAGGTCTGGCAGGTTACGGACCGTCACGACCTAAGCACATGGAAGCCTATCGCTTTTGATAACTTCAAATGGGCCACAGATACTGCAAATCTCGAGCAACCCCAAACCAACATCAACAGCGGCAACCGAGCAACAATCGACATCGGCGAGAACACCTATGGAGTTCAGTTTCCAACAACGACGCAGCGTAACATGGCAATGCGTACGATATCGGACTGGGTGATTCGTCCACGTATTAAAATCGTGCATGGAGTTGCCGAAGTGTTCCAAATGGGTGCAGATCGCAAGCAATATCAAATTCTCGTCGATCCCAGTGCTTTAATTGAGTACGGGGTGACGCTGCAGGACGTTGAACAAGCACTTGATGAAAGCAACATCAACACCAGCGGAAGTTTCGCAATTACGGGCGAAACTGAACGCCCAATCCGTATTATTGGTCGACTCGGACCCTCTGCCAGTGTTGTCTTAGATGACCTACGTAAAGTTCCCGTCAAAGTGCATGAGCGGCGAACCGTATTGTTAAGTCAAGTTGCTCGAGTCACTGAAGGCCCACAGTTTAAACGGGGAGACGGGAGCATCAACGGACGACCCGGTGTGGTATTTACTATTGTCAAGCAACCGCATGTGGACACTCGCGAATTAACGGACAACGTCGCAGCGGCGTTCGCAGAAGTTGAAGCATCTTTGCCGTTAGACATGGTGATCAACTCTGAGCTCTTTCGCCTCAAGAACTTCATCGATCGCGGAATCTACAATGTCGGTGAGGCATTGGTCGTGGGTGCTCTGTTGGTCATCATTATCCTGTTTCTGTTCTTGTTGAATTTCCGCACGACCTTTATCACACTCACAGCCATTCCATTATCGCTGGTCATTACCATCTTAGTATTTAGACTCATTGGTTATCTTTCCGGCACAGAGTTATCCATTAACGTGATGACGTTGGGGGGGTTGGCCGTTGCGATGGGCGAATTGGTCGATGATGCAATTGTCGATGTCGAAAATATCTTTCGTCGGTTAAGAGAAAATAACTCAGCAGATCGACCCAAATCAGCAATCCAAGTTGTTTATGAGGCGAGCAAGGAAATTCGTAGTGCGATTGTCTTTGGAACGGCAGTCGTCATCCTCGTATTTTTGCCGCTATTCGCTCTTTCCGGCGTAGAAGGCCGTTTGTTTACACCACTGGGCGTCGCCTATATCGTCTCAATCCTCGCTTCACTGCTGGTGTCCTTAACGGTAACACCGGTTTTGTCCCTGTATTTATTGCCAAACTCTCAGGCAGCACATCGTGAAAAAGAGGGTGTCTTACTACGACTGCTGAAGAAAATCGCGGCGAAATTAGTCCGCTTGAGTATGGCTTGGCCACGGACATTATTATTCATAGCCTGGATTGGCGTGGCGTTTGCGGGATGGCAATTCATGCAGTTAGGACGCGATTTCCTACCGCAGTTTGATGAAGGCAGTATCCAAGTGAACATCACGTTGCCGCCAGGGTCATCACTCGATGCGTCCAATCGCACCTCGGCCATAATTGATGCTAAGTTTCAGGCCATGCAAAAATCGGCGACCAACCCAGAGGGGCAAGTATTGAATTTTGTTCGTCGTACGGGCCGGGCAGAAATGGATGAACATGCGAACCCTGTCCACATGGGTGAATATATCCTGAGCATGAATCCCGCTGCCCATCAACAACGCGAAGAGATGATTCGTAATTTGCTCGAGGAGTTGCGAACGGAAGTGCCGGGTGTCGACATTGAAGTAGAACAACCGTTGGCGCATCTGATAAGCCATATGGTATCTGGAGTCTACGCACAAATTGCAATCAAAATATACGGCGACGATCTCGACAAGCTTAAACAACTTGGTGAGCAGGTACGAACGGCTATCGAAACAGTTCCGGGCGTCACGCCGCCGGTCGTTGAACCAATCCAAAGAACCGAAGAACTACACATTCGGCTAAGATCAGACGACCTTGCCTATTATGGAGTTACCAGAGCCTATGTCGCACAGATATTACAGACTGCGTTACAAGGTGAAGTGGTTTCACAAGTACTCGAGGGCCAGCGTCGGTTCGATCTATTTATTCGCTTAGAAGAGCGATACCGCACGGATTATGCAAATCTGGGGCGGCTACGAATCGACCTGCCTGATCAACGCGGACAGATAGAACTACGTGCGGTGGCGGATGTGGGGCCCGGCACCGGTCCCAATGCAATCAATCGTGAAAACTCTCGTCGTCGAATCGTGATTCGTTGTAATACACAGGATCGTGATCTTGCCAGCACAGTTGCCGAAATTGAACAACGCATTGGCGAGCAAGTAATAATGCCGACGGGTTATTTTGTGGAGTATGGGGGACAATTTGAAAGTCAACAGCGAGCGACAAGATTGATATTCATCTTGGCAGGCGTGTCAGTGATGGGCATGTTCATTGTCTTGTTGATCCTCTTTCCATCGGTACGCATTGTATTACAGATTCTCAATGCACTACCAACCGCATTTATTGGCGGCGTGATCGCGCTGGTGTTAACGCAACAAGATTTAACAGTGGCCAGTCTCGTAGGCTTTATTTCCCTCGGCGGAATTTCAGTTCGCAATGGGATTCTGCTCGTCACGCATTATGTCCATCTAGTGAAGGACGAGGGTGAATCGTTTACAAAGGAGATGATTTTGCGCGGTAGCTTGGAGCGACTTGCACCCGTGTTGATGACAGCCCTGACAGCGGGAATCGGTTTAATCCCCTTGGTGTTAGGTGGTCTTGAACCTGGCCGAGAGATTCTGTACCCAGTGGCTACAGTGATCTTGGGCGGTTTAATTACATCCACCTTCTGTGAATTTCTGATTCACCCCGGTCTATTCTGGAAATTCAGCGGCCAGGACGCCGTGACCATTGCTCACAAGGACAATCTTGAAGAAATCGCGGACGTATAACGGCACTTGCACTATTACCCGTTGATTGAGTTATGTGAGCCATATAAGTTTCATGCGCGTCGTTAATCAAAAACAATGCAAGCATTCACCCATTGCTAAAAATATACTGATAAAATAAACTGGACAATTCAATTATCCCCTGTAGCTTCCGCCTCTGGCGGATTAACCGACTTGAAATTCTCAGTTTAATTCAATCCAATCCCCTGTAGCTCAGTTGGTAGAGCAGTCGGCTGTTAACCGACTTGTCGCAAGTTCGAGTCTTGCCGGGGGAGCTTTCAAAGGCCCCATACATTTTTTGTATGGGGCCTTTTTTATGGATATGTCACATGTGACCGTGGCGACGCCGGGCGATGGATTAAATCGGGCTCGCTCAAAGTTCGATTTCGTATCCCTTACGGAAATCTCTTTTCAGCATTGCATTAGCTTTGACATCGCCCTTGATTGTCTGAGTCGCAGCATCCCACTCAATCTGACGATTGAGCCGGAGGGCTATGTTGCTTAAGTGGCAAGTATTGATCGAAGCAACGTGAGTCCACACGTCAGACGCCGGTTTCTTACGACTGGCGATACAGTCGAAGAAGTTGTTGACGTGTTCCACGACTGGACCTCCGTACATGTCCTCCAACCACCCGCCCGACAGCGGGTTATTGTCGAGATCCTCGATCGGTTTGCCAGCGATCGTACCACGATTGACGAAGATCCTTCCTTTGGTACCCTCGACCAGAATTCCATTACGCCCCTCGCTGGTGATCTCCATGATTACATCACTTGGGAAATTAACCTGTACGGTAAAGCGATGTGGCGTGTTGTAGCGATCGTCCAGCGTCGGATTTCCGTTCTCATCGAACGGAACCCGAGCTTCGATCATGATCGGTTTAATAGTTGTGGGGCCTTGTCCCGGTCCACATTGGTCAATTATCCACTGAGCAATATCGATATGGTGAGCGCCCCAGTCAGTCATTTTTCCGCCGCTATACTGGAGCCACCAACGAAATTCCTTGTGACAGTTTGACGCGTCAATACTTCCATCACCCAACGTGCGGACTAAGGTCTGCCCCTCTTTGCCGTTCTTGAGGAATCGATACGGCACGTCCTCAGTCGGACCTTTCCACCGATCCCAGTTCAACGTCTGTGGAGGCGCGACCTCAGGAAGTGGTGAGCTGAAGGGATTGTGATTCAGACCAACCGTGACTTTTTTGATTTTCCCAAGCCGTCCCGAATGCGCGATAGCAACCGCTTGCAGAAATCGCGGATCCGAACGCTGTTGTGTGCCGATTTGAAGAATTCGGTCTGTCTCCTGTGCGACTTTGGAAATTATGCGTCCTTCGTCCACTGTCAGCGTAAGTGGCTTTTCGCAATAGACGTCTTTCCCCGATTTGAGGGCTTCGGCCGAAATTTTGACGTGCCAGTGATCTACCGTACCGCAGATGATGGCGTCGATATCATTACGATCGATGACCGCTCGGTAGTCGTCGTAAACGTCAATCTTCACTTCTTTTCCCTTCGCCGCCATGCGTCTGGTGTAAGCCGCTTTGGCGTACGCGGAGTGCGAGGTATCGACATCACACACAGCAATGATGTCACCATAGTTAGTCGCGCGTCGGCCATCACCTGTTCCTTGGCCGCCACAACCGATCACAGCGACCGTTGGTCGTTCATTGGGAGTATCCGCACGAACTACTGAACGCGAAGAAAACACGCCCATCGAACCCGCCGCGGCTAGTGTGGAAGTTGAATGTAAAAAATGCCGTCGATTGATTTGTGCCATGTGATTCCAACTATGAATAACGTCAATGGTTAAAAAACAACGAGGAGCCATCTAAGAACTGAAGAGTCATTATGACAGAAGCTGAGCCGATCATCAATTCGACAGATATTTCGCCGACTACTATCACAATTCAGAAAACTACTGAGCAAATATAAGCCAATGGGTAATTCGTGCTTAGGATTTGATCACTCCACAAACTCAGTTACCAGATAATCGAGTTGCTTGTGCGCGCTCCACCAAGACTCTATCATTGACTGGGAAACGTGATCTCTGTTTGGGCCAGCACGCGATTGAGTAAGCCCAGATTCGACGAGTTCATTGAACGCACCATTGAAATTCTCAACGCGGCTCCATGACGGAGAAACATTGCCCGCAATTCCTTACCCCCTCCAAAAAAATATTCTCTCATGAAAATTAAAATCAGACATCTACTGCTATCGACCGTCGCGGTTGTCCTTTTCGCGACCAACATCGCCCATGCCGCCAAGCCTAATTTCATCCTCATCTTCATCGACGATCAGGGCTACGGCGACCTGAGTTGTTTCGGGTCTAAGAAGATTCAGACGCCCAACATCGATCGTCTATCGGTCGAGGGTCGGAAATTCACCAGCTTCATGGTGGCCTCACCGGTCTGTACGCCCTCGCGGGCCGCATTATTGACGGGCTGTTATCCTAAGCGTGTGGGCATGCACCAGCACGTCCTGTTTCCGAGTTCGATCAAAGGGCTGAATCCAAAAGAGCACACACTCGCCGATCACCTGAAATCAGAGGGTTATGCCACCGCCTGCTTTGGTAAGTGGCACCTCGGTCATCACCCAGAAGTGCTCCCGACCTCCAACGGTTTCGACACCTATTATGGGATTCCCTACTCCAACGACATGAACCATCCGGACAATAAAGGAAAGCCAAAGGGCGGACCCGATGGCATGGATATTCTCTGGAAAGATCCGGAGTCGACGCTGACCAAGTGGATGACGCCTTTGTTTCATGACGAGAAAATTGTCGAGCTACCAGTTGACCAAAGGACCGTCACGCGGCGTTATACACAGAAGGCGATCGATTTCGTTAAGGCACATCAAGACAAACCGTTTTTCGTCTACTTACCGCATTCCATGCCACACATTCCTCTTTACGTACCAGACGACGTCCGCGATCCGGACCCGAAAAATGCCTACACGAACACGATTGAGCATATCGACGCCGAAGTTGGACGTCTGCTCAATGTCCTCGATGAGTTGAAATTGTCTGACAACACTTACGTCATTTACACCACGGACAATGGTCCGTGGTTATCCTTCAAACATCACGGCGGTTCCGCTGGGCCATTACGCGACGGCAAAGGAACCACCTTCGAAGGCGGGCAACGGGTGCCTTGTTTGATACGTGGTCCGGGAATTCCCGCGGGAACGATCTGCAATGAACTGATGGGAACGATCGACGTGTTACCGACCATCGCCGCGATCACGGGTAAGCCGCTGCCTAAGAAGAATAAAATCGACGGCATAGACATGTTGTCCCTCTGGACGGGGAAAGCGGAAAAATCACCCCGTGAAGAGTTCGTTTACTACACGTCACGTGGCCAACTTGAAGGAATTCGCCAAGGGGATTGGAAGGTGCTCGTGAAGAAGCGGCGGGGGCAAACGGCAACCGAACCGCAGATCTTCCTGTTTGACCTCATCAAAGACGTAGGCGAGAAAACCAACCGAGCAGCGGAGCATCCAGAGATCGTAAACCGACTCCGCAGTCGCATGGAAGAACTCGATGCAGAGATTACTGCCAATGCTCGGGCTCCTTGGCTGAAAAAGTAAGCGGCTCAACAGACAAAAATCAGTCCTGCCGTTGGGCGTTTGCGGCGGCATCACGAAATCCCAGGTAGCGTTATGATGTGCAACTGCTTGGTAGCAAACTAAACACTACAAGTTTCAACAATTATGGTTACGCCTAGTTTTGTATGCCTATGCGTGGTTATACATGGTTGAAATCTACCTCTTCCGCTGGCACAATGAAGCATAAACCCGAGCCCACTTGTATAAATTTTCAAAGGAATTTATTCGCATGCCAACTTCACAAGCCACCTCTCGACGTCGGTTTCTGCAAACCTCGACCGCTACAGCCGCCGCAGGCTTCTTACTGCCTTCTCCAAGCATCGCACTCGCTTCCCAATCCGCCAACGACCGTCCCGTCTTTGCAACGATCGGGCTGCGTAACCAAGGCTGGAGTATCACACAAAAAACACTGAAGTTCGCAGACTTTGCGGCCCTCGCCGATGTCGACGCCAATGTACTAGGCACCAACGCAGAAAGAATTCAACAACGCCAAGGTAAACGACCCGATACCTACAAAGACTATCGCAAAATCCTTGAACGCAAAGATATCGATGCAGTGATGATCGCCACACCCGACCACTGGCACACCAAGGTTGCCGTCGAAGCCATGTACGCCGGCAAAGATGTCTACTGTGAGAAACCACTCACGCTGACCATCGACGAAGGTAAGCTGATCGAAAAGGTCGTCAAAGAAACCGGCCGAGTCTTCCAAGTTGGAACGATGCAACGGACCGAATCCGGGCAACGCTTCTTACAAGCGATTGCTATAGTCCGTGCAGGTCGTATTGGCACGGTTCGCAGAATCACCTGTGGAATTGGTGGCTTTGCACCGTCGCCGAAAATACCCGTAGTGCCCGTGCCGGAAGAACTCGATTGGGATTTTTGGCTCGGACCCGCACCAAAAGTTGCTTATCGTGCACTGCCAGAAATGAGAAAAGGTTACGGCGGCGGCGTACCGCTTTATAGCAACGCCCACTACGCCTTTCGCAACTGGCACGAATACTCTGGCGGTAAACTTACCGACTGGGGCGCTCACCACGTCGATATCGCTTGCTGGGCTATCGATGCAAACGACACGGGTCCCAGTAAAGTAACGCCACTGAATTATATTTTGCCCGTGGAATACAAAGATGGATATCCACTCGTTGACGACATGTACAATATCGCTAACAAGTTCAACGTCCGCGCAGCGATGCCTAACGATGTCGAATTGCTAATTACAAGCGACGGTGACAACGGGATTTTGTTTGAAGGTACCAAAGGTCGTTTCTTTGTTAATCGCGGAAAGATTGTCGGCAAACCAGTTGAGGATCTCAAAGCTAATCCACTACCAGACGGTGCCATCGAAGAAGTATATGGCGGTAAAGTCAGCGAAAATCATTCGGCTAACTTCATTGACTCCATCAAGTCTCGCAAACAACCAATCTCCGATGTGTGGACTCACAATAGAATGCTTGAAATCTGTCACCTCTCGAATATTGCTATCCGCTTGGACCGTGAATTGAAATGGGATCCCAAAAAACGCGAAATCATTGGCGACAAACAAGCAAACTCTTTCCTCAGTCGTGAAAACCGCAAAGGTTTTGAAATTGACATGTAGGCAATGGTGATGAGACTGCTCCTTTTTAAAAACGCTGCAGTTTCGGTAATTCATGTATAATCCTTTAAACAACAGCGGCTTTTATTGAATCCAATGCTATGAATGAAGCCAATGAATTTCTCAAGCATGTAGTGACCCGGCGACAACTATTGCGCGCTGGTTCTGCCGGCGTAGGATCACTGGCGCTGCAGAGCATGCTAGCTCCGGAAGCACTCGCAAAACAAATCCAATCCTCAGGATTACACTTTGCCCCAAAGGCCAAACGTATCATTTTCTTGTTCATGAACGGAGCTCCTTCACAACAGGATCTGTTCGATTACAAACCTGAAGTGGATAAACACCACGGCGCCGAACTCTTTAAAACCTATGACGAAAAGACCGAAAAATGGAGTACTGACGGATTCGTCAAGAAAACACAACGACTAACCGGTATGACCTCCGGCCAAAAAGGTTTTCCCGTGGCCCGCTCCAAATTTAAATTCAAACAACATGGACAAAGCCGCGCCTGGATTAGTGAATTGCTACCTCACACAGCCAAGATTGCCGATGATCTCTGCTTCGTCAAATCCATGCATACCGAAGCCATCAATCATGACCCCGGAGTCACCTTCTTTCAAACAGGTCACCAACAACCTGGACGGCCTAGCATGGGTTCCTGGATGAGTTACGGACTCGGCACTGAAAACGACAACCTGCCCACGTTCTGTGTTCTCATTTCCAACGGAACCGGACGACCTGGCAGCCAACCCGTTTATACAAAACTGTGGAGCAACGGATTCTTGCCCGGCGTCCATCAAGGTGTACAGTTCCGCGGAGGCAAAACCCCGGTGCTATATCTAAATAGCCAAACCGGCGAAACCGTTGATGCCCGCAAACGAATGATCTCGCGAATCGAAGCACTTAACCAACTGCAAATCGACACGTTCGGAGACCCTGAAATTGCCACACGGATCGCCCAATACGAAATGGCGTTCCGGATGCAGATGTCGGTCCCAGAAGCAACCGATATCTCACAAGAGCCTCAACATGTAATCGATGCCTATGGGCCCCAATGCCAAATGCCCGGAAAATTCGCAGCGAATTGTCTGCTCGCTCGAAGACTCGCCGAACGTGGGGTGCGTTTTATTCAACTTTATCACCGAGGCTGGGATCAACACGGTGGTCTCATCGCGGCGTTACCAAAGCAGTGTAACGATGTGGATCAAGCACAAGCAGCACTCGTTAACGACCTGAAGCAACGAGGGATGCTCGATGACACACTCGTTATTTGGGGGGGTGAATTCGGACGCACGGCGTACAGTCAAGGCGCAGTTGGCGACGCTGCCAACGGTCGTGATCACCACCCTCGCTGTTTTACCTACTGGATGACTGGTGGAGGAATCAAAAGTGGAATCAGCCACGGCCAAACCGATGACGTTGGTTACAATATCGCTGCCGATGGAGTCCATGTGCATGATTTTCAAGCAACTGTGATGCACTTGATGGGAATCGACCACGAACGATTGACCTTTAAATACCAAGGTCGAAGATTCCGACTGACCGACGTGCATGGCAAAGTCGTTAAACAAATTCTCGCGTAATCTAGATATAGAAAACAACATGCGTATTATCTCAATGCTACTGATCATGGGCCTGACTGCCTTGGCAAACGCTACAGAACCCATTTCATTTAACAAACAGATTCGGCCGATTCTGGCGGATCGCTGCTATGCCTGCCATGGACCGGATTCCGCGCAGCGTGTTTCGGATATGCGACTCGATCAGCAGGAAACCACTTTCCAGGAACTTCCCTCTGGAGAATTTCCCGTCGTCAAAGGCAAACCCAATGAAAGTGCGGTAATCCACCGTATCGTTTCCGACGACGATGAAATAAAAATGCCCCCAGTCGACTCTGGTAAAACCCTGACCCAACAAGAAATTGAATTGATCCAGCAGTGGATTAGTGAAGGGGCGGACTGGAATAAACACTGGGCCTATGAAGCACCTCAACATTCCCCGTTGCCACGACCGATCAGGAATTGGCAGCAAAACAACCCCATTGATTTATTCATACAAGCTCGCCTGAAACAACTGCGTCTGCGACCGGAAACACAAGCAGAAAAGGAAACACTGATTCGGCGATTGACACTAGACCTAACCGGGTTACCACCCACAATCGACGAAATCGATCGCTTTCTAAGTGATGATTCTCCCGAGGCGTATGAACAGATTGTGGATCGGTTGCTAAAATCACCTCGCTACGGTGAACATCTCGCTCGCAACTGGCTAGATGCAGCACGCTATGCCGACACGCACGGACTCCATCTGGACAATGAACGCTCTATTTGGCCCTATCGCGATTGGGTGATCCAGGCATTCAATAACAACATGCCCTTCGACAAATTCACCGTAGAACAATTAGCCGGTGACTTATTGCCTACACCGTCCTTGAAAAATCGAGTCGCCACAGGGTTTAATCGGTGCAATGTAACGACCAGTGAAGGGGGTTCCATTGATGAGGAATACTATGTGCGTTACGCGGTTGATCGCGTAGAAACCACAGCAACGGTCTGGATGGGATTAACTGCAGGTTGTGCCGTGTGCCACGACCACAAGTTTGATCCGTTAAGCCAAAAAGAGTTTTATCAATTGTTTTCATACTTTTTCAGCCTCACGGAACGCGCTATGGATGGCAACGCGCTACTGCCTCCGCCGGTCGTCAAGATTCCGCTGGAATCTCAATCTGCCAACATGACGCGCATCACAGCTGAATTGAAAAAAGAAGCAGAACTCATCCAAAAACTACTGGCTGAAACCAAATATACGGATTCATTTTCCGGAGAGGACTATCCCGCGTTCGAGAAATCAGATCGCATTTGGTTTGATGATACGTTACCAGCGGGTGTGAAACCGGAAGGCAACCCAGGGCCTTGGGCTTTTGTTGAAGGGCCTAACCATCCTGTATACAGCGGTAAAAACTCATCGACGCGGACCGGCACTGGACTTATTCAGCACTACTTTACCGGTGCGACGGAACCCTTTGTCATTGCTGAAAACGACATCCTGTTCGCTTACGTCTTTCTCGATAAGGACAACCCACCGGAGACCGTCCAGCTTCAATTCAACAATGGCACCTGGGAACATCGAGCCTACTGGGGAGCCGACAAAGCACATGGCGCAGGGCGTAACAACGTGTCCAACAAACTACTCGGCCCCCTGCCGGAACTCGGCAAATGGATCCGCTTAGAAGTGCCAGCGGCCACCGTCGGATTACCCGCAGGCGCCAAATTAAATGGCTGGGCATTTACCCAGTTCGGCGGTACCGTCCACTGGGATCAGGCTGGCGCGGTAGGTGGGCAACAGCTTTCGCCTCAACAAAAAGAATCGTATGCGATTTGGGAGCACTTTCTAAAAATCGTATCAACAGCAGCCCTTCCCGATCCCATCAAAAAATTGATCGCCATTGAATCGGACAAGCGCAACGAGGCGCAAACCAAACAGCTGTTGCAATACTATCTGGAAAATGTGAATCCGACGACGTTGGCTCAGTTGACTCCCCCCAAACAAAAACAGGAAGAACTCAAGAAAGAGTTCGCTGCCATTGAGAAAGCGATTCCCTCGACATTGGTGATGGAAGATCGCAAGGAGCCGCGCATCGCTCATATCCTCGAACGCGGTGAATATACAGAAAAAAGAGAAGCGGTCGAATCTGCCGTTCCTGCCTGGCTCGGCGAGTCCCCGGTCGATGCACCTCAGAATCGTATGGGGCTTGCCCAGTGGCTAGTCAGCCCGACCCACCCTCTAACGGCCCGTGTTACGGTCAATCGATACTGGCAACACTATTTTGGCACCGGTATCGTCAAAACCTCAGAAGATTTCGGCGTGCAGGGTGAACGACCATCACACCCGGAATTGCTAGATTGGCTCGCACTTTCTTTTATCGAGTCCGGTTGGGACGTGAAGCAATTTCAGAAACTGATCGTCATGTCCTCGACCTATCAACAATCGTCTCGAATAACCCCTCAAAAACACACTCTTGATCCAGAAAACCGACTGGTCTCTCACGGGCCACGCTTTCGGCTGGATGCTGAAGTCATCCGAGATCAGGTTCTTGCCGTCAGTGGATTAATGATACCGACCATCGGTGGCAAAAGTGTCAAACCCTATCAACCCGCCGGACTCTGGAAACCAGTCGGGTTTGGCGGTAGTAACACATCTGTCTTCAAGCAGGACACCGGAGAAAAGCTATATCGTCGCAGCATGTACACGTTCTGGAAACGGACGGTACCACCACCCACCATGTCGATCTTTGATGCCCCTAACCGGGAGACGTGCCAGGTCCGTCGAACCCGTACCAATACCCCTCTGCAGGCGCTGGTCCTTATGAATGATGTCCAGTTCATCGAAGCGGCGCGACGCTTTGCCGAACAGGTCATCACCGAGGGGGGCGATCAGGTTGACCAGCGAATCGCGTATATTTATCGCAGTGTATTGGCGCGAAACCCCAAACCGTACGAACGTCAATTGGTCACACAGTTATACAACGAGCATTTGGAAGAATTTCTGGAGCAACCCGAAGCCGCGAAATCACTGATATCCTCAGGTGAATCCGTTCGGGATGAAACACTAGATGCAACCGAACTTGCGGCCTGGACGATGATTGTCCATTTAATATTTAATCTCAGCGAAACCGTGACCAAGGGCTAACAGGAAAAACTATGAATCCCATTCGAGAAGCGGAATTGATTGAAACACGTCGGCATTTTTTCGGCCGTGCAGCGACGGGCCTCGGCGCGGCAGCTTTAACTTCATTGTTAAACCCAGCCGCATTTGCCAGACCAAACGGGGATCTGAACGCGCCGCACTTCGCGCCAAAAGCAAAACGCGTCATTTATCTGTTCATGTCCGGAGCGCCGTCTCAGTTGGATATGTGGGATTATAAACCAAAGATGCAAGAGTGGTATGACAAGGACTTGCCGGATTCGGTACGTAACGGCCAACGAATAACCACTATGACTTCCGGGCAAAAACGATTTCCCATCGCGCCCTCCACTTTTCAATTCAAGCAACATGGCCAACACGGTGCATGGATCAGTGAACTGCTCCCACATACCGCAGGTGTGATCGACGATTTGGCCGTCATTAAAACCATCAATACCGAAGCCATTAATCATGATCCGGCTATTACCTATATTCAAACCGGTAGCCAACTGCCGGGCAGACCCAGCACCGGTGCTTGGCTCTCCTATGGTTTAGGCAGTATGAATGCAAATCTACCGGCCTTTGTGGTCCTCCACTCAACGGTGAACGGTGGATTTGGCGGCCAGGCACTGTATGCCCGGCTGTGGGGATCTGGTTGGCTCTCCACCCGCCATCAAGGGGTTTCATTAAGGTCAACCGGCGATCCGGTGTTGTATCTATCTAATCCAAAAGGAATTTCCAGCAAAACGCGGAGGAAAATGCTGGACAAACTTGCGATGTTGAATCAGGATCGTTTCGACGAAGTGGGTGATCCGGAAATCCAATCGCGAATCGCTCAGTATGAAATGGCCTATCGCATGCAGACCTCCGTGCCGGAACTGACAGACATCTCCGGCGAAACACAATCCACCCTAGATATGTACGGTCCCGATGTCATGAAGCCTGGGACATTTGCTGCAAACTGCTTGATGGCCCGTCGGCTGGCAGAACGAGATGTGCGATTCACTCAAGTGTTTATTCGTCAATGGGATCAACATGGGAATCTACCGAAAGACATTCGCCGTCAATGTGGAATCATTGACCAACCTTGCGCCGCATTGATTAACGACCTGAAACAACGGGGAATGCTGGATGATACGCTTGTCATTTGGGGTGGTGAATTCGGACGCACAATTTACTGCCAAGGGGGACTGACCAAAACAAATTACGGTCGTGACCATCATCCACGGTGCTATACAAAATGGATGGCCGGAGGAGGTATACAGGGGGGAGTCGTTTACGGGGAAACCGATGATTTCAGCTACAACGTGCAAGAAAACCCCGTCCATATTCATGACCTGAATGCCACCATGTTACATTGTCTCGGAGTCAACCACGAACAACTAACCTTTAAACACCAAGGGCGCCAATTTCGACTGACCGATGTCCACGGCAAAGTCGTTAAACCAATTCTCGCGTAACCTAGATACAGAAAACAACATGCGTATTCTCTCAATGCTACTGATCATGGTCCTGACTTCCATGGCACACGCAATAGAGCCCGTTTCGTTTAATAAACAGATTCGGCCGATTCTCACCGACCGATGTTTCACTTGCCATGGTCCAGACGCCGCGACTCGAAAAGCTGATCTTCGCTTAGATATCGAACAACACGCGACCGCAGAATTGCCAGACACCGGCAACACAGCGATCGTACCGGGCAATTTAACCGCTAGTGAACTCATCGTTCGAATCACGGATCCCGACCAACGAATGCCTCCCCCGGAATCCAACTTAAAACTTACCGCTTCAGAAATCGAACTGCTCAAGCGTTGGGTTAGCGAAGGTGCTAAATGGGAACGGCATTGGGCGTTCATCACACCAACAAATCAACCCAAACCTCAAGTCAATCAACAACACTGGCCCATCAATGAAATCGACACCTTCGTGCTACAGGAACTCGAAGCAAACAATTTGCCACCCGCGGCGGTTGCCAGTCGCCAACGTTGGCTACGGCGTGTCACATTCGACCTTACCGGACTGCCGCCTACTCTCGCTGAAATAGATTTGTTTGAGAACGACAAGGCTGAGAATGCCTTCGAACGGGTTGTTGATCGACTCTTGAACTCGCCTGCCTACGGTGAACGTATGGCAACCGAATGGCTCGACGTCGCCCGCTATGGCGACACCGATGGTCTCTTCGAAGATCATGATCGATCGATCTATCCTTGGCGGGACTGGGTTGTCCAAGCTTTCAATTCCAACTTACCCTATAACGATTTTATCACGTGGCAAATCGCCGGCGACCTATTGCCTGCTGCCACAATCGCTCAACAAACAGCCACTGGCTTTCTACGTAATAACCCCACCTCCAACGAAGGCGGTATCATCCAAGAAGATTACCGCGTGAAGTACCTTGTGGATCGAGTCAACACAACGGCCACAGCGATGCTTGGATTGACTCTTAAATGTGCCCAATGCCACGACCACAAATATGATCCGATGACTCAACGTGAGTACTTTCAATTTGCTGGATTCTTCAACAGTCTCGTCGGAAACGGCAATACTCGCGGTGCCACGGCGCCCATACTACGTAGTCTCACACCCCAACAAACGGGACGCATCGCCGACATCAATTCCGAACTTGATACACTCAAAACCACGCTGCAAACTGCCCCACCTGCACTACTTTCAGATTTCCAAGAATGGCTCGAACACGTCGCCAAACCTATCGCTTGGAAGACACCCACTCTAATCGAAAACAAACATTGGACCTTCGAAAATCAATGGCTCGTTGCTAACACAGTTGACCCACTTCCAAAACCACTGCCGCCGTCCAAGTACCGAGGACGCTATGTCCGCATCAGTCATTCCGCTAGCAACACTCAGTTTTTGACGATGTCGGAAGTCCAAGTCTTTTCCAACGATATCAATATCGCTCCAAATGGAAAAGCGACCCAATCCAGTAACTATCCAAACTCGCCCGCTTCTAAAGCTATCGATGGTAACCACAACGGCAGTTTTGCAACTTGCTCATGCACGACAGAGCAACTCGGCGCTTGGTGGGAACTTGATCTAGGAAAGCCAATCGACATCGACAGCGTTGCCGTTTGGAATCGCACCGACTGTTGCCCTGAACGCCTCGACAACATCTCTATAGAAATCCTCGATGAACAACGCCAAGTCATTGTCACGCGCACTCTTAAAAAATCCGCCGCTCGTAATGCGTTACCTGAGGGAGCAGTGCAAGGGAACACCGAATCAGTGGAAAACACGCTGACATTCAATGTGGCGGCCGGAAAATTGACCGCTCTACAATTCCAAAGCAATCAAACCACACAGATTGAAATATTGGCCATCCATGTCCATGCCACCGGAAACCCCACGAAACCAACCCCCGTAAAACTTGCCGGCAACACGAAAATCACATTGCAAAACTCGGACACAGAACCTGCCATCGTCGCTGTACAACCACCACATGCAATCGCTGCAAATCAACAACTGGCACTAAAAATTCGCTTTAAAAAAACACCCGCTAGCAGCGATCCTCTTCAACTAAAAATCTCTCTATCCGGCGATCCGTTCGCAGCGACGAAAGCCACGCTGCCCAAGGAACCAGCGGAACAACTTAAGCAATTCAAGGCAACTTGGACCGGATTTGCTACTGAGCGAAAACAACAAACCGACCTAACCGCCGAAAAGACAAAACTTGAAGCAGCAGCCAGCGTTACGATGGTGGCCGGAGACATGACAGCACAACGGACAAATTATTTATTGTTGCGCGGTGAATATGATCAACGAGGTGAGGAACTTACCACCTCTGCCTTGAGCTCCATTATGCCCTACGAAGAGGACCAACCCAAAAACCGACTAGGCTTAGCAGCATGGTTAACCAATCCCAACAATCCACTTACCGGCCGAGTCGCCGTCAATCGTTATTGGCAAATGCTTTTTGGCACCGGCATCGTAAAGACCTCAGAGGACTTCGGAACTCAAGGCGATCAACCCAGTCATCAAGCGTTGCTCGATCATCTCACCGCCAATTTTGTTGCCTCGGGCTGGGATGTTAAAGCTCTAATGCGTAACATCGTTCTCTCAGCAACATATCGCCAGACGAGCAGACGGTCCTCAGACCTGACTCGGATCGACCCCAGCAATCGACTACTCGCTCACGGCCCCCGTCGACGCTTACAAGCAGAATTCCTCCGTGATCATGTACTGAACACCAGCGGATTACTAATCAACAAGCGGGGTGGTCCAGGCGTCCACCCATATCAACCGGCAGAAATTTTCGGCCGCGACGCGATCGGACCTTCGACCGCAAAATTCACCGTCAGCACTGGCAGTGACTTATATCGACGTAGCCTTTATACCTATTGGAAACGGCAAATCCCAGCAGCCAATCTTCGTATTCTTGGAGCCGACGGTAGAACCGCTTGTCGCACGAGACGAGAAATGACAAACACTCCGCTGCAAGCGCTCGTGACACTCAACGACCCACAATTCGTCGAAGCAGCCCGCGTGCTCGGAGAACGTATCATCCGTGAAGGCGGCGACGCGCCCGCCCAGCGCATCGAATACGCATTCCGTCTGGCGACTTCGCGGCGAGCGACGAATGTCGAAAGTGAAATTCTACTAGCTGAATTCCAAGATCGGTTACGTGAATTTGTTGCGACTCCTGAGTTAGCAAAACAATATCTTGCCGGTGGCGGCCAACGACCGGCACCCGATGACCTTGAACCTAGCGAACTTGCAGCCTATGCCGCCGTTAGCAGCTTGATTTTGAACCTTGACGAAAGCATGTCAAAATAGCGCAGGGACTTCGCTTACTCTTTGCCTTCTGGCCGATTGACAATACGCATCAATTGCCAACCGATGCCCAAACAGCAAAACACCAAAACGACAAACATAAACGGTACAACTTTTGCCGCCGTGCCCGGTGTAAGTTGGATTCCAAAAATCTGCAACACACGCAGCATGTCGAGTCCCAGAATAGCCGTAACCGTGATAACGGGAAAGAAAAATGCAGCTAATATATTCAAGCGGTAAGCGGAAACTGTCATTTTGTGACTCGCCTTGGCATGCTCTTCAGCGCGCTTAACAACGATCAACTTCATTGAATTTCTCGTTGCTGCAAGTAGCAACTCTGCCGTTCGCTTAATCACATACGCTCGATCTCGAAAATCAATAATTTCGCGGCAATTCGGACATTCTTTGCGGGCTTCTTGTAGCACCTCATACTGGTGTATCGTGGAACGCTCCAACGGCAACAATCGCTCAAGTATTTGAAAATACCGATCCGCCGTACTCGCTGCCTCTTCGAGTCGATCTAATTCATCAATAACAGCTTCATAACTCTCAAGATGTGATTGTATTGTTTGGGTCCCCTCGCTAGGTTCACTCGAACTCCACTCGCCTAACACATCGCGCCAAAATAGGCGACCCTTGCGCATTTTTTCCTTCGCACCAGGTGGTGCATGTAGTACCAACAACAATTGTTCGTCAGCGACCATTAATCGTTGCCGACCAATTTTTGTACCCAATCGCTGACGAAAGCTAGCGGGGACGTCCCATTGATTAGGCAGTAGTTTTTTTTCAGACATATTCTATCCAAGCATTATCTGCCGTTGACCACAGGGCGATGGCTATTTAGCTGAGCCTTAAAGTCACCCAAACTTGTCCAATGCAACGGTCGATTTAGATCTACTTCGGTGATTACAACTTCACCGAATTTCTCAGCACTTGTTAAGACTTGACCATCGCGACCATAAACTGCCGTAATCATCCAATTACGTTCTACAGCGGTATAGGTACTACTAATAACAAACACGTGATTTTCGCAAGCTCGAGCGGCGCCCAACATCGGATTACAGCCCCAAACTGGCCAACAAATAACCTCTGCACCATTATTGCTTAGCTCACGGGCGACCTCAGGAAAAAACCCGTCATAACAAATCATCATTCCAACTTTGCCAAACCTAGTATCGAACACAGGGTAGGCATTACCAGGAGTGATCCCGCCTTCAATTTCACCTCGAGGCAACGTTACTTTACGATATTTACCGGTCACTTTACCTTCCGGACTGATAAGTGTTGCCACGTTGTAAATCAGCCGACCATCGCGTTCAAGTAGCCCAGCCACGATATAGAGATCATACTTCTTGGCGAGTGTTCCAAAATAGTCCGTCGACTCACCCGGAATGGATTCCGCACAGTCAACATACTTCAAACCTCTCTGATAGTACGTTAACGTCTCTGGTAACACAATAATATCCGCACCTTGCTTCGCCGCTGAGGCAATTAACGGTTCAAACAATTGACACTTCTCAAGATTCGTGTTTCCCTCAATTGGTTTGAAATGCACCGTCGCCAATTTTACCGTCCGTGGGTCTGGTGCAGTGCTTGGTTCAAGCTGCACATCGCACCACTCGACTTTGCCTCGGGCTTCCCATCGATAATACAACTCGACAATTCCACTTGTCGCCTTGTCGGGGACTCGATAGATTCCTTCAACTTCCCTCCAGCCATTTTGAGAATCCCGTACAATCGCTGGATATTCAGGTTCCGCTGGCGGCAGAGTTCCAGTGGCATAGGAAGCTGGCGAGGGCTCGTTGTGCTGCACCTTATTTCCATTAGCGTCTCGCCACAATATTCTTACAACAGCCGTACGACGGGGCAATTTCACTCCGCGGGTACGCTGCAATGCCGAAAATCGATAATACTGCCCACCTTGAATTTCAAATGTTTTTTCAAACCAACCAAATAGCCCCTCTTTGTTATCCGCAGAAATCGTCAAACTACCTTGTCCGTTAGGTCCGCCTTTTGCGATATAAGAAAATTCAGGAGCAATCTCTGTCCGCGGTGTATTGGTTGTCCAACCAGCGGGCAAAGCTGTTTCAGAGGGTTGCCGAGCGTCAATTTCGCCGATACAAAAAAATGCAATCAAACCCAATAATAGATATTTCATTTTGTCACCCACAGAACAGTTTTCAATGATTGAACTCTTATCATTCAATTCACAACTAGTGTCTCACGTTTTGCCGCGAAATACAAATGATTTCAGACTCAGCCCGAGACGCTGCTTTTTAAATAGGTGATGTCAAAGCTTCACCGTTCACTTGATCCGCAGTCGCGAATCCTGTGTAACGCAGGCGGTCCGACCATCGGCAAGAGAGATTTTTGCACGGTAACCAGCTTCCGTTTGTTCGATAACCACACCGGCGGCTTTAGCAGAGTCAATTCCTAGTTGCTCTAGCGTCGTCCACCAGGCACCCGTTTTACGATGATTTGCTCTTTGTTTGTGATAAATCTCCATCAGCATCTTCCTCGCATTTTCCGTCATATCAGGATTCAATCCAACAGTACCCTCTTGCTGTGTTGAAAATTGGACGGTGCCCCATTTCTCGGGGCGATGCATATCGATAATACCCTGCGGGGACCAAACCCAATTATCTTCTCGCACATCGGGTACCTTTTTATATTTCCCATCCTCCACGGTTGTCTGCCACTGCACCCGCGAGAAGTTGATTCGCCATTGTTCGCCAGCCGACGGTGGGTAGCGACGATGGGCATGCCGATTCAACGCTTTCCAGGGAATCGCAATTTCCACTGACCAATATTGATCAATATCGGAGGGGTCGTTGAGTGTTCCTTCAATGTGAATCGCCGTCTTGAGTCCGGGGATTTCCCAGCCGTTATCAGCCTGGCCTCTATCTTTATATGGTTTGTCAAGAAAAAGATCCCACCCCGTATTGAGTGCATTGATTTCAAATTCGTAGTATTCATGATTATCCGCATCAGGATCGATGAATACTTCGAAATCATTGTCATGGAAAATCACACTATCATGCTCAGTCAGCGTTCCCCAAATATGCGGATCCGGAAGAAAAGCGCCGATATAGAGATACTTACGATCCCACAACATCTTTACGCGGGTATCAAATCGAGGTCGAGGTTTCACTGTACCTTCGATATCTTGAAATCGATCTGACCACACAGCCTCTCGCCACGCAGCATCATCTAGTCGGCCGTCAATTTCAATTCGAGATCCCGCTCGATTAGCAACATATCCGCTTCGAGGAATATCTCGCATCCGCTGCCAATCTTCATAAGTGTCCGCCTGTACAAGCACCGTATCCGCAGTACATAGCAGTAACAATACAAAACCTGCGGTGCCAGCAAAGCACCGTCCACGCGTATAAAATCCACGAAACACTTTTTTCACTGATGTCACACTCAACCCCTTAAAACGAGGCTAAAGCAGAAGGGACATCCGGATGGATTTTAAACAGAATATTGAGTCGAGTGATCGTGAAAATCTTGTCAATTTCCGATGTCAATCCGGACAATCGCAACGCACCGTCTACATCTTTGAACTTCTTGTTCAACATAATCAACCGGTTCAACGCTGCACTGGATAGAAATTCAACAGCCGACATATCTAGAACAACTTGCGTCGCACCATCCGCGACAACTTGAAACAACTCATCACCCATCTGTTGAATATCTTCACTCGCTAAGTACTTATTACGTTTGAATTGAACGACAGTACATTCCCCGTTCTGATTTAATTCGATTTGTTCCATAACTCGTTTTTCATCCAATCCATTCACACCAATGGTTGTAAAGGAGTAATATTCATTACGCCAAGTGGATTCAAGCAATCAACCATACTTCATGATAAAATGAATATCGCTAATGTCAACCTGAGCTCCAATCGCGGTCCAATCCACGGAAACTGAACTCGCTATCAGTATAAGTTAAATCATCATGAAATATCTATGCGCATTTTTAATTGCTACATTCTCCGGCGTGGTCGGTGCCAGCGAATTCCGTTTGGCCACATTCTCGACCGATGTCACTATTCCATTGAACCACCGGTGTATGGGCGTTCTTCCAACCAAAAGTAAACGCGTTGCCGACCCATTATTAGCCCATGGATTTGTGCTCTCTGATGGCAAACAAAAGGTTGTGCTTTGTGCACTCGATTGGTGTGAAATTCGCAATGGTGCCTTTGACCAATGGCGTGAAGCGCTCGCCAAAGCAGCCGGGACCGTAAGAGAAAACGTGCTTGTTACGGCACTACATCAACATGATGCGCCGGTGGTAGACCGCGATGCAGCGAAAATCCTAGCCGCCGTCGGTCTACCAGATGAGCTGTACCATGTCGCTTGGCATGACAAAACATTGGCTCGAGTATCTCAAGCCGTACGAGATAGCCTGGACTTGGCCACGCCCGTCACTCATTTTGGAATCAGCGAAACACCGGTCTTGCGAATTGCGTCGAACCGCCGTGTCGTACTGGAAAACGGAGCGGTGACCTACAGCCGGGGCAGTCGCAGCGGTGGTAACAAATATTTCGCGGCCGCTGCCGCAGGCGACATTGATTCGATGCTAAAAACCATCACATTTTTCAACAATGACAAACCGCTGCTGCAAATGCATCACTATGCGACCCACCCGATGAGCTATTATGGGCAAGGAGTCGTCTCCGCGGATTTTGTAGGCCTAGCCCGCGCCCGTTTGCAACGACAGGACCAATCAATACGCCAAATATTTGTGCCCGGATGCGCTGGGGATATTACTGCCGGAAAATTTAACAATGGATCAGAAGATCATCGCCAAGAACTGATTGATCGGTTGTACCAAGCGATGGCTAAAGCCGCAGATAACACGAAACGTTACCAACTCCAGCAGCTAAACATCCGCAACACTAAACTGCAACTACCTTTTCACCCCGGCGACCATCTCACCGCAAAACGCTTGGAAGCAGATGTTGCTAACGAGAAACTTTCTGTCGAAAAGAGAATCTTGGCTGCTATGGGACTAGCGAGTCGCAGGCGAGTTGCTAGCGGGCAAGCGATTGACTTTCCCTGTATCGATTTGGGAGCGGCCCAGATTCTGTTGTTTCCCGGTGAGTCATTTATCGGATATCAATTAATGGCTCAAGCCGCGGCAAAGAATCAGTTCGTGATGTGCCTTGCTTATGGAGAATCGTGGCCCGGTTACATTCCAACCGCAGCCATCTTTGCCGAGAACTTCAAAGATTCTTGGCTATGGGTTGGTCCCGGATCAGAAAAAGCGATTCGACAAGCCATCGATGACGTGCTGCGCAAATAGAACCAGTTGCATCATTCATTCAAGCACATATTTAACTATACTGAAAATATCTTTTAAAATGACATCGACGACTTCTAGCACTTTAACATTCACTACCCAAAGATCTTACGGCCGATCCATGAAATTCATCTTCTCGTTGCTACTTCTTTCTTTGCCAACCTGTGCCATCACTGTCGCAGCAAAACAGCCTAATTTCGTATTCATTCTTGTTGACGATCTTGGCAAAATGGATATGAGTGGCGAAGGCAGCAAGTTTTATGAAACGCCCAACATTGATGCGATTGCCAATAGCGGAATGCAATTTTCCAATGGCTATTCAACTTGCCAAGTTTGCAGTCCTTCGCGCGCAAGTATTTTGCTCGGCACCTACCCAGCACGTAACGGTATCACCGACTATATCGGCGCGTCGAGCGGCACGGCTTGGAAGCGTAATGACCGAGTATTACCTTCAGCGTACAATCATTCGCTGCCACTAGCGGACACTACGCTAGCCGAAGCGATGCGGATGGGCGGTTACAAAACTTTCTTCGCCGGCAAATGGCACCTTGGTGGTGAAGGATCGTTCCCGGAGGATCATGGATTCGACATTAATATTGGCGGACACCATCGCGGTAGCCCACCAGGTGGATTTTTCGCTCCCTATAACAACCCCAAGATGGACAACGGCCCAGCCGGAGAATCATTGCCGATCCGACTCGCCAATGAAACGGCTGCATTTATCGAAGCCAACAAAGATGAAAAATTCTTTGCGTATCTTTCGTTTTACTCAGTTCACGCGCCCATACAAACAAGCCAAGATCTGTGGAAAAAATACCAAAAGAAAGCAGTCGATCAGGGTTTAGTTACAGAGCGATTCAAATTTGATCGAACCAAGGCAGTTCGCCAAGTGCAAGATAATCCGATTTATGCCGGCATGATGGAATCCCTAGACACCGCCGTTGGAATCGTGATGAAACAATTGACCGACCTCGGACTCGAGGAAAACACCGTCGTTATTTTCACCTCCGATAATGGTGGAGTCTCCTCTGGTGACGCCTTTGCAACTGCCTGTTTGCCACTCCGCGGGGGCAAAGGTCGCCAATGGGAAGGCGGGATTTTACAACCATTTTATATTCATGTTCCGCATGTCACCAAAGCTGGTTCGACCAACGTAACGCCAGTCACGGGTACCGATTTCTACCCAACCATTTTAGAGCTTGCCGGACTACCGCTTCAACCCAAACAGCACGTCGATGGGGTCAGTTTGCTGCCGCTATTAAACGGTGACGACATTGCCGAACGTGACTTGTTTTGGCACTATCCGCATTATGGCAATCAGGGTGGAGAACCGTCGTCCATTATTCGCTCAGGGGACATGAAACTTATCCACTATTACGAAGACGGGCGTGACGAGCTATACAACTTAGTTGATGACGTGGGTGAGCAAACAGATCTGGCTGCATCGCAAATACAAATAACTAAGAGCTTACGCAAGAAACTCGACCACTGGCTTGAGGAGACCAACGCGAAAATCCCCGTTGCTGACAGTCGCTTTAATGCAACTACCAAAGAATCTCAACTCAAAAGTAGCAGCACCGGCCAGTTAAAAGGATTAGAGAGTCGACATGCTAACTACTTGAAATCCGAGTTTAAACCGAACGCTACTTGGTGGAATAGTCTCATCCCGAAAGATTGATGAGTTTGTTCAATCGCGTTCAAGCGAGTGTAGAAATGGCGCCGGAACTGCATTGAGCCGATACCGCTGGCACGCCATTTTGATCGCCTCAACTCCCCGCAATGTTTCTCGCTGGCGACTACCTGTCAGACGCTGCGACATGCTCAGCAGGTCAACCTCGATAGCACGACCAAGATCATATTTCTGAGCCACAGCTCGAGCCACACCTAACTGATATCGTTGCTGAGGGTAAATCGGCACTCCTAATGTCTCGAGGGACCAACGACTTAGGTCCAACACATGAAACGCTGCATTACCGTATTGAGGCTGAAAGAACTCCTCGATCTCCTTCGTTTTTGTGCCCGCCGACAAATATACCCGTACTACAACACGGCTATTGCGGGGCGAATACAATCCCCAACTCGGCCAATGATCCAGCACTTCATATCTTTCAAACGCCGGTAGAACCAACACAAAGGTAAGGATCAACTGGCCAATCCATTGGACCAGCGGTTTCACGGGTTTATCAATTGTGTGCTCAGGTAACTCGACTTCGGCAGCATTTGCCGCCGGTTTGGATTTCGATCTACACTTGGCAACACCAGCCAACAACGTCGTGCCAAAAAGCAGGTCGTTTTGAATAATGAAAAATCCGTTCCACACCACCACTCCCCATTCATGATTTAATCCCAAAGGACTGAATAACACCACCAAACAAATATGCATAAGTGTCGCACTTAAGATAGCTAATCTTCGCGTGCGACGATGGCACAACATTATGCCGATCAGTAATTCTCCCAACGGCAACAGCAGAGATAACTTGGCCACCAACGCCGAGTCCCATGTCTTGATGTCTACACCAATCAACTCGGCTAGACCTGTCAATAATTGCGGTCCCACACTGTTCATAAACTGGTGATCGAATTTTCCCAGGGCTGAATAAATATATATGCTAATCGCAAATACACGTAGCAGCGCCACACCACGCTGTGGGCGACAGGTTAAAAAGACCAACGCTCCCACGACTAAATGTACGGACCACGGCTGAATGCGATGTTGATCGGTAAGCCACAACAGTACGATGGCGTCGACTAATATAGCCCACGACAATAAACGAATATTCAGTGATCTAGGGATCGTGTCGTAGGAGAACTTACCCAAGAGGATTGAAATTAGAGCAATAATAACCATTGCTATCGCGCCATAAATAATTTCACTGGGGAGACCATTGAACAGCTCGATCAATGCAACCTGGGGAAACAGCGTCTGGGGTAGCCACAATCCGCTGGTCACGACAAAGAGCACGATAGCAAACAGGGCCCAGAATTTTTGCAAAGCGAACCAGACACCGTCGCTATCTGAATTACGTTCAAAATACTTAAACAAAACCAGATCGCTTTCGAGTGTTGGGTTGTCGGATCGTCCACTTTAGATTGTGCTATAACAAAGGGCTATTCACCCCATCATTGTACAACACAGTCTTCGCAACACACCCTGTAGGATTCTGAATATGACAATCGCTTTTGTAAGTGGCCCAACTGGATGTATTGGAGCAGCAACGGTAGCTTATCTGCTCGACAATGGCGCGGATCAAGTCGTCGGATTTTGCCGCAATATCGATCTGTCACGAATTGATGCAAAGTACCACGACCGACTGGAAATCATCAGCGGTGATATCACAGACCGCCAATCAGTTGTTGCTGCCGTGACCCAAGCTCAACCAAACGTCATCATTCATCTCGCTGCCTTTCAAACGCCGGCCTGCGAAGCCACGCCGCTGCTCGGAATGGACGTCAACGTCGGTGGCACAGCAAACATGTTTTACGCTGCAGAGCAACTCGGTTCCACGCTCCAACGATTTGTCTTTGCGAGCTCCTCGGCAGTCTACGGGCCACGGGATATGTACGACGGACCAGTTGTCAAAACTCCGATGCCATATCAACCAGCTAACATCTATGGTTTTTGGAAAGTTGCTGGTGAGGGAATGGCCATCGCTTTTCACAAGGAAACCAGTATCCCAACGGTCAGCGTCCGGTTATCAACGACCTATGGTCCTGGCCGAGATCAAGGGCTCACATCGGCTCCCACCACCGCGTTAAAGAAAGCGGCGGCAGGTCTGCCGTTTGAAATTCCCTACCGCGGGCGGGAACATTATCATTTCGTAGCGGACGTCGGCGCCGGGTTTGCTCAAGCCGCTCTCGAGCCGTTGAGTGGGTACGCGGTTATTAACCTCCGCGGGATTTCTGTGGATGAAGGTGAATTCATCCGTTTAATTTGCGAGGTTGCTCCCCAAGTCGGCATCACGTCAGACATCAACATCCGCTATGCCGCCGACGCACCGGTCATGCCATTCGTCTGTGATTTAGACGACGAGCTAACGCTAGAACTGTTTCCCAACATGCCCCTGACGCCACTACATGACGGAATCCGCCAATCGCTGCAAGCGTTCTTGGATTGACCAACAACCAACGCAATCTGGTGCTGAACTCATCTCTGAAATACTAGGATGACAACTCGTCCAATGCCATCAGCGCGTAATTCATATGGATCGCTGAGCCATAGGGTAATGCTGCTTCATCCGCTTTGAATTGAGGATGGTGCACGCCGTAGGTCGCACCAATCTCTTCGTTGCCCACTCCCAGAAAAGCAAAACAACCGGGAATTTTCTCGGTGTAATAAGCAAAATCTTCTCCACCCATGACAGGTTCCATCTCCAATATATTGCCGTCACCTAAAATCTCCGCAACAGCTCGTTGAGCCATTTCCCAACAACCTTCATCGTTCACGGTTGGCGGATAATCGTGGCCTGGGAAAGAAACCTCCGCTTCACATCGATTGACCTCCGCGATGCCTTTGGCAATTGCCTCAACACGCGATTGCAAGTGCTTCAATCCGTCTAGGGATAACGAGCGTATCGTACCCCCTATTTGGAGCTCTGGTGGAATCACGTTGAACGCCGATCCGGCATGCATCATCGTGATGCTGATCACGCCAGAATCCAAGGGATCGAGCTCACGTGATAAAATCGTCTGCAGTTCCACAATAATTTTCGATCCGGTCACAATTGGATCGATCGTATCGTGCGGACGAGCCGCGTGCCCACCCTTACCCTTAACCGTAATGCTCACTTGCCCAGCGGCTGCAAGCAATGTGCCTGCCCGCGAAGCTAGCATTCCAGTGGGCAACGTCGGCGCGACGTGTAATCCAAATATCCGCTCGACTGCTGGATTTTCTAAGACTCCCTCACTACGCATCCGCTCGCCACCAGCACCACCCTCTTCAGCCGGTTGAAAAATTAGCTTCACCGTACCGTTGATCAAGTCTTCGTGATTTTTTAATAACTTCGCTGCACCTAATAACATCGAAGTGTGACAATCATGCCCACACGCATGCATCTTGCCATCAACTTCACTCTTAAAATCAATGTCCGCTTCTTCATGAATCGGCAACGCATCCATGTCTGCCCGCAAGGCGATACAGGGGCCATCACCGTTACCAAGTGTTGCAACGACACCAGTTATCGCAATCTCGTTTTCAAAGGGGATGCCTAACTCCGTTAAATTAGCTTGCACCAATTTACTGGTTTCAAATTCTTCATACATCAACTCAGGGTGCCGATGTAACTGGCGACGGATATCTATAATCCATGACTGTATTGTTTTTGCTTCGTCGAGAATCTCTTGAGCTTGCATTTTATAAATCCCGAAAGTGTTTGATGTTTCTAATAATGAAAAATCCAATAATACAATAGTACATAAAATCAACATTCAAATGTTATTAGTTCTTTTACCAATTCAAAACACAATTCCCGTGGTGCGACAAGTATTTCGCTCGTTAAAAAGAGTTACAATGAACGGCTAACCAAAATAGCTTTACCTTTCCGCTTATTAGGAATAGATCATGCCCAAAAGAACGTCTATCACCATTGTTACACTATTGCTCTTCTCCTGCGCTGTCACATCTATTTTAAATGCTACTGAAGTTACCAAACTCACCCCTAAAAACTGGGACGACTTTGTTCCCGCAGGAAAAGAAGTCGATGCCATTTACGGCGATTATGCCATCCGTAATGACGTGCTAACAGCAATCATTGCGCAACCTAAGCAGAGTCGTAATGCCAATCTGACCGTGCGTAACGTCTATGGTGGTGTACTCGATTTAACCCGCAATGATGACAACAACGACCAACTCAGTTGTTTCTATCCGACCAATCAACGATTTACCTTTACCGACGAAGACACAGTAAAAATACAACACAACAACGATGGATCGGCAACTCTCGCCTTTACGAGTCTAAAACGGGCCGATTCAGTACAGGCAGTGCTGACATATTCATTAGCAAACGGCGACAGCGGTCTGACAATCTCCACGTCGTATCACAACCATTCAGAGGCGGATCAAACAATCTCGCTCCAAGACGGAATCCGTGCAGATTCTCCTTTTACCTCTGGAGTGCAAGACGGTATGTACTGGACCAATGATAATTGGTTTCGCCAAGCCTACGGAATTATGTCGAACGGATACTCCATCACTCGTACCGGTGGCGGTGGACGAATTCTCAAATACGAAAAAGACAAGTCCAGTGACCTGATCGTCGCGGCAAATACAACGGCTCAACTCTCGCGAACTCTAATCCCTAGCGGAAGCCTATTGGGCATTCAGGCAGAGTTTGCCCAGCGTACCGAGAATAAAACATCCAACGTTTCATTAACCTGTAAAGATAAAGCTGGCCCCATTCACAACGCAAATATTCGCCTATCCAGAGACGGAGCCTTTTATGGCGACATCCGTACCAACGGACAAGGTACTGTCGAATTCGGACTCGCTCATGGCAAATATACCGCTGTTTGTTCTGCCCAAGGACGACCCGATCAGACTTTTGAGTTAACTTGCGAGTCCGCCATAGAAAAAACAATTACTTTTGATCGCTGTGGTTACGTTGCAGCACGTATCACAAACCAACATGGTCTTCCGATTGGCTGCAAAATCGCATTTTACGGAACCGGCGAAACAAAAGATCCTGACTTTGGTCCTAAACAGGCGGCAGTGCGTGCACTCAATCTCTTCTACGCCTTGCGTGGAACATTCCGCCAAGAGTTAACACCAGGAACATACGAACTGATTTTTAGTCACGGCCCAGAACATAATATCGTCATCACAACCGTAAACATCCAAGCGGGTCAAACAACCAGCCTTGAAATTCAACTCGACCATGTTGTCGATACGTCAGGATGGATTAGCACAGACTACCACACCCACTCTTCTCCCTCTGGCGATAATACCTCAGTCCAAATCGGACGCGTCATCTCACTTATTTGTGAACAAATCGACTATGCACCCTGTACGGAACATCAACGCATCAGCTCCTACACTCCACTACTAAAAGAACTAGGCGCCGAGCACTTGATGGGAACCTCTACTGGGATGGAACTGACCGGACGCGTATTGCCGGTGAATCATCAAAACGCTTTTCCACTTAAACATGTGCCACGCACCCAAGACGGTGGTGGACCGACTATCGAAGACGATCCCGTACGCCAAATCGCTAAACTTGCTGGCTGGAATGATAATGCCTATAAATTAGTCCAAGAAGACCATCCGACGCTGATGCAAATCTATCAAGACCGTGATCGTGACGACAAACCAGATAGTGGTTTCCGAGATATGTTTCAATACATGGACGTCATGGAAGTACACCCGCTGCAGTCTATATTTGATGTCCCAGAATCACCTAAACCAACGTCTAATCGCAGTCCTGTCATGTTCCACTGGATGCAATTACTCAACTTAGGCTACCGTATTCCGGGTGTCGTGAATTCCGACTCGCATTACAACGAACACAGCGTCGGCTACATCCGTAATTATGTCAAATCAGCGACGGATAACCCTGGACGTATTCGCACCAAAGACATTGTAAAAGCCTCCAAGGCGGGTAACGTCGTCATGACCAACGGTCCGTTTATGGAGGTTAAAGTCCACAACGGAATCCGTGGACAGTCAGCGCTTCCCGGCGACGACTTACTGTCAAAAAACGCAACCGTTTATGTCAACATCCGCATCCAATGTCCTAACTGGATCGATGTAAACCGCGTACAACTCCTACTCAACGGGAAAATGACCGACAAATTGAATTTCACTCGTCGCAGCAATGCCAACATGTTCAGAAACGGTACTGTGAAATTCGAAGCGGAAATTGCAGTCGAGCTTACCGAAGATACTCATATCATCGTTGCAACTGCTGGTGAAAACCTTAAGATTGGTCGAGTACAGGGACCACGCTGGGGTGAATTGATGCCAGCAGCCGTTGCGAACCCTATTTACGTTGACCTCGACGGCGATGGTTTTGGGCCTAACCGAGATAATCTCGGATTCGAACTCAACCATTAAATGGTATCTTTTTTAAACGGCTCAATGACAGTTCGCTCAGTTTACTCGGCTATTGTATTGCTATGGATCTAGAATTAACAGACAAAGTTGTCCTCGTTACCGGTGGGTCAAAGGGTATTGGGGCGGCGATCGTGCGAGAGTTTCTCACTGAAGGTGCGCATGTCATTAACGTCAATCGTTCCACAGACGAAGGCGAAGCCCTACAGGCTGAATATGCCGAACAAGGAAAAAAGTGCTTGTTCATTCAAGGTGATTTAAGCCAAACGGATGCCTGTCAACGAGCGGTCAATTTCGCACTCGAACAATTTGGACGGATCGACGTCTTGGTAAACAATGCGGGAGTGAACGATGGAGTGACCCTTGAAGATGGCCCCACCGCTTTCAACGAATCACTGCAACGTAATCTTGTTCACTATTACAGCATGTTACATTTCGCACTTGACGCCCTCAAGACATCCCAAGGGGCAGTCATCAACATTGGTAGTAAAGTGGCCACAACCGGTCAGGGTGGGACATCCGGTTATGCCGCAGCCAAAGGCGGAATCAATGGGTTAACCAGAGAATGGGCTGTTGATTTGGCACCGCACAGTATCCGAGTAAATACTGTATTGCCTGCGGAAACTTGGACTCCGCTATATGCGGAGTTGATTGACCAAGCTGAAGATTCTGCGGCAGCCAAACAATCGGTCGAACAATTGATCCCGTTACAACAACGTTTCACGACCGCTCAGGAAATTGCGAATACGGTCGTCTTTTTGGCGTCGCCACGGTCAAGCCATACAACCGGCCAAATCATCTACGTCGACGGTGGTTATACACATCTAGACCGCAAGTGCACCTCGAGCTCCAACTCTATCGATCTTGCGCGATAAACGTACAATCCTACGAGTTTTAGCCGTTTCTGGGACGAGATTCGTATCATTTATGGTCGCATCGTCATATTTTTTGCACCGCTAAAGCACCTCTACACGTGCTATACTTTTAAACCGCCTTCGAAATGCAATAACGTGACACTGTCGTGACACTATTATGAACCGAAAATACATCTCAAAACCTAATTTGCTCAACACGGCGATCTACACGATCGTCAGCGGGCTATTATTCCTGCTCGTCATCGGTTGCGATTCATCCACTCCGGTTGAGGGCCCCTTTACGGATAATTCGGAAACGGATGTCGAAGCGGAATCGTCACAGTCGCTTGCGATCCCCGAAGCTGATGCGAAATATCTACAAGATGTCGAACATTTCGGCGGGTTCGTTTTAGGCGACCTAACCTTCCCAAAAATCGCGGAGGCCATCAAAAACGAAGAGTGGGACGTGCTGACAAATTTTTTCGCCGACGACTTCCAAGCAGAAATATTTCGCTCGTCTGACGGTCAAGAACGCATAACTAGTTTTGGTGAATTCCACACTTGGAACGAGGGAAATGAAACCTATCGAATAACCCCAGATGAATTCGTTGCCTATATTCGCGAATTACGAGAACAGTATTCTGAGTTAATGCGGTGTAGCATTAAAGTCATGCAAATGGCTCCGGAAACTCGCGGAAAATTTGACGAACCATGGCAAGGCAGTTTCAAAGTATTACTTGCTGGTCGAACTCAGTCGAAATCCGTTTCTCAATACACGCTTAGGTTCAATTGTCGCCTAGCAAAAATCGACGACGAGACTCCCAATACCAATGGACTATTCCTCAGTGTAAGTTGCTTTTCTGTAGAACACGCGACTGCGGCAGATTTCCTGTTGGAGGATATTACAGCAAAGACCGGCATGACCAGTCTCGGACTCCGTGACAACTGGAAACACTCTTACGAAGAAGATCAAAAGCGTCCTTTCATCACCGGCGGAATTTATGCCAATGATTTTAACCAGGACGGGATCACCGACTTCTTAGTAACAGATTTAGACGGACTCTTTTTCTATCTCGGTTTGCCCGAGGGTCAATTCCAAGAACAAGGCAATCAATTAGGACTACCGCGGTTTATCAAAGACCCGGTTGCCTGCGTCGGAGATTTCAACAACGACTCCTACGAAGATCTCATTATCGGGCAATCCGCTTACGTTAACGAACAAGGCAAACGCTTTCGTAAATTGAGCGATAAGGAATTCAATGTTGAATTAACGAGAATCAAAGGGGCGCTCACCGTAGTCGACTTTGACAATGATGGTTTGTTGGATTTCATGGAAGTTGGCATTATCTTGAAAGAAGACCTGCTGCCATATATAAATCGTGTAAAGTCCCAATCAACAGCCAACTATCTATGGCGAAATATTGGCAATTTCAAGTTTGAAAATGTAACTGAAAAATCAAAAGCGGTGGGTCTGGGAACTGGTGCTTTTTCGGCTGTCTGGTTTGATGCCAATGGCGATCAATTACCCGATTATATGTCGGCATGTGAATTTGGCAAAAACGACTTCTATATTAACAACGGTGACGGCACCTTCACTCAAACCGACTTACCCGGCGTCCACGGCGGATTGTCCATGGGTATCACAGTCGCCGATATCGACAATGACGGCCTCGGTGATCCCTATGTGGGGAATATGTATTCCAAGGCTGGCGAGCGCATTGTTGCAAATATCCGCAAAGGATTATATGACGAATATGGCGACGATATCCAGCAACAATTAGAAGAGATTGTGTCCGGAAATGAACTCTACTACAACAAAGGTAACGGTGAATTTGAGCGTATCGGGCGACAGGTTGGTGTTAACGACGTCGGGTGGGCTTATGGGACCGGCGCGGCTGATTTAGACGGCGATGGCTTTCCAGATATCTACGCACCTGTGGGATTCCAAAGTGTGGATTCCGCTCGTCCAGATGGCTGACGTTGCGTGTGGTTGGCTGTCGTGTCACAGCCGTTTAACTGCAGTACGACCGTACCGGAACTACGAGAGATGGATGAGGATAATGGTGAATTTTGGATTGGAAATCCGTTTCAGTTTTCCTATACGAAAGAGAATCTAAGTGCCTTTGAACACAACGGAGTTTTCTTTAATACCGGCGATCGTGATTTTCTAGATATGTCATTTATCTCAGGAGGTGACAATCGAGGTGATTCTCGAACGGTCATCGGCACGGACATCAATCAAGATGGGATGCCAGATTTATTGATTCGACAAGTCGGCGGTGGAGCACTCGTTGTCTACCAAAACAACTTCCCCAAAACCAACTGGCTCGTTATCTCCTTACGCGGTGAACAAAGCAATTCCGCAGGCATCGGTGCTAAGATAGCCGTGACGCGCGGTGATTTAACCGTTAGACGAGAACTAATACCGATCGTCAACTTCCTTTCTCAAACACCTAGCCGTGTGCATATTGGAATGTCCGACAGCGAGGTCGCCAAAGAAATAACAATTCAATGGCCTGCCGGTGGAACGACGATTCTCAAAAACATCCAAGCGAATCAACATATTCGTGTTTATGAAAAAGATGGGCACATCGAGAAGTTGTATTGATGCCCACGCATTCTTAGCAGCGTCGGGGCTTAGCCGAGATTGCATTAGCGAACTGGGGCAATCAAGAAACGCTCGCGTTCAACTATCCAAGAACGAAACCACGAACCGCGTTAAACCAATGCGCAATGTATTTCCAGATGACAATACAGCATTTTGGATACGTGATTCATTCACAAATGTACCATGACGCGAGTCGAGGTCTCTCACTGTGACGACACCGTCTTCACAATCAAGTTGACAGTGACAGCGACTGAGAAATCGATCTTCAATTTGATAATCAACTTCGTCGCCGCGCCCCAAAACTACTGGGTATCGGTCTAGACTTAATGAACTAGTAGCTTCCGGGTCAGCCGGTATTAGTTGCATCGCGATAGAGTGAGAAATAGCTGAAGGCATAGTAGTGGGGAGGGAAAAAGTGGAGGAAACTTTTGGGGAGGGCGGGAAAAATTAGGGGCTTCCGTTAAGAAGTACCTTCAAGATAAATCGCTCAGAGTGCCCCGTCAACACTTTAATTGATTATTAACGATGCTAATAAACAGACTTATTCGCGACCCTTTACGGCCAACCACCCCCTAGCCATGGAATCTTGCGGCAAGCCAGTTAAACTAACAAAGATTGCACGGGATTGCCGCTTATATCGGTTAGCCGGAAATCACGTCCTTGGAATGAGACTGTCATTTTTTTATGGTCAATTCCTAACACGTGCATCATCGTGGCGTGCAGGTCATGAACAGAAACGACACCTTCCACAGCGTTATACCCGAGGTCGTCTGTTGAACCATGAGTGACACCACCCTTGATGCCCCCACCAGCCAACCATACTGAGAACCCCTTGATGTGATGGTCGCGCCCGTTGCCCTGAGCCATCGGAGTGCGTCCAAATTCGCTGGCAAATACTATCAAAGTATCTTTAAGCATATCACGCTGCTTGAGATCTTTGATCAAAGCGGTTACGCCTTGGTCGATCAATTTTGCAGTTCCAGCACTCGCATTTTTAATGCCGCCATGATGATCCCAACCTCGATGGTACAACTGAATAAATCGAGTGCCACGTTCGGCCAGTCGACGCGCAAGCAGACAATTGGACGCAAAGCTACCATCTCCACCTTTCGTGCCATACATGTCTAACGTCGCTTGTGTTTCCTGACTGATATCAACCAAGTCTGGAACACTCGCTTGCATTCGAAATGCCATTTCATACTGGCTTATCCGAGTAGCAATTTCTGTATCGTTGATGGTGGCCGATCGTAGACGATTTATTTTCTGAACCGCTTTCACAATGTCACGTTGCTGAGCACGAGTCACACCTGGAGGATTATTCACATACAGTACGGGGTCGCCTTGGCCGTGAAAATGCACACCCTGAAATCGACTCGGCAAAAATCCGCTATGCCACTGTCGCGATGCAATTGGTTGATCTTGACCGCCACCGGTGGATGTTAAAACGACAAACCCTGGTAGATTCTCGGTTTCAGCGCCCAGGCCATAGGTAAACCAAGATCCCATCGATGGTCGTCCACTTATCGTCGTGCCCGTATTCATAAACGTATGGGCAGGGTCATGGTTGATCGCATCTGTAGTTAGAGACCGCACAACTGCTAACTCATCCGCAACGGTCGCTAAATGCGGGAAGATACTCGAAAGCTCGATCCCCGACTCACCATGCTTGGCAAATTGATGTTGGGGTGCAAGACATTTCAATGGCTTGTTTTGGAGTTGCGCGATGGGTTGTCCTTTGGTATAGGACTCGGGCATCGGTTTTCCATCCATTTCCGCTAGTTTGGGACGGTGATCAAACGTCTCTAAATGCGACATGCCGCCGGCCATGGTGAGAAATATAACTCGTTTAGCTTTTGCTTCATGATGTAACTTACCATCTAAGATTCCCGGCCAACGGGGCACTTGTACATCCGTTTCCTTCGCTTGAGTTAACGACTGCTGTAAAAGTGCAGCCAACCCAAGAGTACCAACGCCTTTGCCTAAGAAACAGCGTCGATTTACGGCAGCCGAAACCTTGTCGTCCGTCGATATTAATTTTTTCATGGTTTGTCTACTAAAAGAATGAAAGAAAAATGAAGTGCTTAGTTACGAGTTATAGACTCATGTAAATTAAAGATAATTCGAGCAATCGACGTCCATGCCGCGTGCTCGGCAACATCCACCTGCGGTGGATTGATAGCATTGCCAACCGCCACTAAAGATTTAGCCGATTCGGTGTCCGCTTGGTACATACCTAGATGTTTCCCATAAACATCCAGCAACACAATCGATTCCTGTTTAGTCGCTTGCCGAGACAACGCCGTTTCAAATGCCCAATTTAAACGTTGCTTCGAGTCCGTTCCGCCTTCGTTAATAATACGCAGTGCAAACACTCGAGCAGCTTCCACATAGGTTGGATCGTTCAATAACACTAATGCTTGCTGCGGCGTGTTAGAACGCGGACGCTCCACGGTGCACTCTTCGCGACTCGGTGCGTCAAATGCCAACAGCGACGGGTGCAAGAACATACGTTGCCAGTGCGTGTACAGACCACGACGATACGCATTATCACCGTCAGACGGCGTCCATTTACGTTTCGGAAAGTTCATATGCTTCCAGTACCCCACAGGTTGGTAAGGCTTAACACTCACACCACCAATATCACGAGTCAACAATCCACTCACGGCCAATGCATTGTCACGCACCATTTCGGCATCTAAGCGGAATTGGGTTTGTCGTGCTAGCAGACGGTTGTAGGGATCACGAGCGGTCATTGCCGCGGATCCATTGGAGGATTGTTGATACGTTCCAGATGCTACCAGTAGTTTCACCATATGTT
>CAWVZW010000008.1:0-71188 GCA_963934735.1 uncultured Planctomycetaceae bacterium | reverse complement strand
GGAGTTTATTCAGATTACGGTAGCTTGGGATACTTCGAAATAAACGGAACCATTATCAAAGCGGTCAATGAACCGCCGACAGTAAATGCAATTGCCGATGTTGCCGTCAATGAAGATGCCGCTGCTCAGAACGTAAACCTCAGCGGCATTACCTCTGGTGCAGGCGAATCCCAACCTATTCGAGTCACTGCCAGCAGTAGCAACACGAGCTTGATGGCCGACCCGTCAGTTAACTACACGTCACCCAATGCCTCCGGCACACTGACGTTCACTCCCAATGCGAATCAATTTGGCACTTCCACTATTACTGTGACTATCGAAGACGGCGGTAATGATAACGACCTTGCGACAACCAATAACAATGCGACCATCAGTCGTACTTTTGAAGTCACGGTCAATCCGGTCAATGACGTACCCACACTAAACGCTATTGCAAATGTAACGACTAACGAAGACGCCCCACAGCAAACGGTCAATCTGGCTGGAATTACAGCTGGACCCAATGAAACCCAGCCGATACGTGTGACCGCGACCAGCAGTAACACGAATCTGATCGCGGACCCGACAGTCGTGTATACCAGCGCTGAATCCACTGGGACCCTACAATTCACGCCGGTTGCTAACGAACATGGCACTTCCACAATTACTGTGACGATTGAAGATGGCGGACTCGATGCCAACCTGAGCACCCTTGGCGATAATGTGTTCCAGTCCGAGACGTTTGATGTTGTGGTAAATGCACTTACCGACGATGCACCGACTCTCGATGCGATCCCCAATACCGCTGGCAATGAAGATGCCGCTGTAACAGTTGACCTAACGGGCATTACCGCAGGTACCGATGAAACGCAAACGCTGTTAGTAACAGCAACCAGTGCGGACACTAATCTAATTCCCCACCCGTCCGTGAACTATACAAATGGTACTAGCATTGGCACGATCAACTACACGCCTGTCGCGAACCAATCTGGCACCACGACCGTGACCGTTTCGGTCGTAGACGGTGGGCTCGACGATAATCTTGCCACCACCGGTGACAATCTAACGATCAGTCGAACTTTTGTTGTTACCGTTAATGCCATTGACGATGACCCACCGACTATTGCGAGTATCTCTGACGTTTCCATTGACGAAGATGCTACTATTCAAACCATTAACTACAACGGCGTTTCCGCGGGATTCAATGAAACTCAAACGTTGGTCGTTACCTCCACAAGTAGCAACCCTAGCCTGATTGCCAACCCAACGGTTACCTACACCAGTGATGACGCTAGCGGCTCGTTGAATTTTACTCCGCTCAGCAATCAATTCGGTTCGGCCACAATCACCGTTACCGTTGAAGATGGTGGTTTAGATGATGATTTGACGACCACTGCTGATAATTTAACCACTACGACAACGTTTGACGTAGTGGTCAACCCTGTGAACGACCTGCCAATGGGTGATACGCCCGCAAATGTTACCATTGCAGAAGATACACCGACAACCGTGAATATCACAGGTATCACGGCAGGCCCGAACGAATCTCAATCCCTGCGACTGTCAGCCACCAGTGATACTCCTGGACTCATTGCCAACCCAACGAGCAATTACACCAACGGTAATACTACCGGTACAATTAATTTCACTCCGCTAGCAGATCAGTATGGTACGGCGACAATCACCGTCACCGTAGAAGATGGTGGCGCGGATAATAATCTGAGTACGCCAGCGGATAATCTCACCAGCAGCAGTACGTTTGATGTTACAGTCACACCGGTCAATGATGCACCAGGGCAAAACGTGATTGCGAACGTGACTGTCACAGAAGATTCCCCGACGCAATCCGTTGCGATCAACGGTATATCCGCTGGGCCCAATGAAACGCAACCACTACACATTACGGCCGTCAGTAGTGATCCTAGCTTATTTACAGACCCTAGTGTTACCTATACCAGCGCTGACACTAGTGGGAGTTTGAGTTTTGTACCCAATGCCAATCAATACGGTACAGCAACCGTCACGGTAACTATTGAAGACGGTGGGCAAGACAACGATCTGTCCACGGCAGCAGACAACTTAACATCAAGCACGACGTTTGATATTACGGTAAGTCCTGACAATGATGCTCCCACACACAACACACCTGCGGATATTACAACAGCGGAAGATGCGATCACTCAATCAGTTAACATTACTGGCATTACCGCCGGACCCAATGAAACTCAAGTATTACAAGTCACGGCGACCAGTAGTGACTCGACGCTGATCATCGATCCGACAGTGGACTATACCAGCGGCGATACCGTCAGTACCCTACACTTCACACCACTCGCTAATCAATATGGAACAACCACGGTTACCGTTACCATCGAAGATGGCGGAGCGGATAACAATCTGAGTACGACCTTGGACAATCTAACAAGCAGCAGTACTTTTGACATTGTTGTCGATCCGGTCAATGACGCCCCCGGTAAAGCAGCAAATGCTAATGTAACGATCAATGAAGACGCTCCCTCAACAGTTGCAATTACCGGTATCAATGCCGGCCCTAACGAAACTCAAACATTACTAATCACAGCGACTAGTAGTGATACGACGTTGGTTCCTGATCCCAGTGTGAACTATGCCAATGGCAGCACTAACGGTGCCGTTGTTTTTACCCCCTTAACAGATCAATATGGCACAGCAACCGTCACGGTAACCATTGAAGATGGTGGACTCGATAATGACTTATCAACGCCAGCAGATAATTTGACGAACTCGAGCATGTTCGATGTCATTGTTAATCCGGTCAATGATGTTCCAACAGGAGATGCCATTGGAAATGTAACTGTGGACGAAGATGCCACGGTACAAACGATCAACATCACTGGCTTAACTGCCGGCCCCAATGAAACTCAACCACTTAGAGTAACAACGGCCAGTAGTAATGCTGGACTGCTGCTCAATCCTACAGTGGACTACACCAGTGGCAGCCAAACAGGTGAGTTGCAATTCACTCCGTTGGCAGATCAATATGGATCATCGACAATAACCGTAACGATCGAAGATGGCGGACTCGATAACAATCTAGCCACGGCCAACGACAATTTAACTTCCTCAAGTACATTTGATATTACTGTAAATCCGATCAACGATGTACCAGAAACAAATAATATTGCTGATACTACGGTGGACGAAGACGCTCCAACTCAAACCATTAGCCTCACCGGCATTAGCTCTGGGCCCAATGAATCACAGCCGGTACGAGTGACTGCGACGAGTAGCGATAGCACAATTTTAGCCGATCCTGTCGTTTCATTTACCGCTGGAAGCGATGTTGGCACACTGAATTTCACACCTATTGCGATGCAAGATGGTGACGTAACGATCACCGTTGCGTTTGAAGATGGAGGACTCGATAACGATCTTTCCACCGCAACGGATAACCTAACCGTAACACGTGATTTTGACATTACTATCTTACCAACGCTTGGTGATTATCGTACGCCAGAACATAAAGCGGTTATTCTGGAACAAGTCACTCGACTCGAATCCGGGGTCAAGTCCTTTACGTTTACGACAGATACCACTGGGTATTATCAAGTTGTCACAGCAACGCAGTTTGCCACGAATGTTCAAATGACGATGCCGGTAATTATTGACTCGTTGGGAAACACCGTTTCGACGGCAGCAACGGGAATTGTGGCCGACCGAGAATCGATGACATACAACACGTTACTGCTGCAGTCAGGGACGTACGAAGTAGAAGTCGGTTCATTCAACGGAGCAAACAACCGGATGAAATTGTCCGTGAGCATGCCTGCTGTCACCACTTCCACAGATCTCAATGATCGTGCGGTTGATCTAACAACCGGTGCCGTTTTGCAAAATGAATTAGGGGTAAATGGATTATCTTCTGGGTTATTCCAACAGATGTATGATGTGGATTTAAGCACACCGATCTTCCATCAAGAATTTGATACTAACTTCGATGATAGCCTAACCTCATTGGACCTAAAGACCGTACGTTTCAATGCTGAAAAATCATCGCCGTCGGTTTCTCTTTCGATGAACTCCGTCGCAAGTCACACGCCAGCGTTTGCGCCCGCCGTAACGGCTGATGGTGAACTGGGAGTTGCTGATACTTTTGGAATGTCCATTTACCAGAACCCATTGTCTAT
Organism: uncultured Planctomycetaceae bacterium; assembly: GCA_963934735.1. Lineage (GTDB taxonomy): Bacteria > Planctomycetota > Planctomycetia > Pirellulales > Pirellulaceae > UBA721. Next base: position 67,043 of record CAWVZW010000008.1, on the reverse strand, counting down.
GAACGACGTAAATGGGGATTCGCAAGTGACGCCCAATGATGCATTAGTCATTATTAATCATCTCAACTCCGGAGCAACACAACGTCTAGATGCCCTACAACTCGTTGACTCCCTGAACGTGTCTGGATTTATTGACACCAACGGCGATTACAACTCGTCACCGATTGATGTGTTGCAAGTCATCAATCAACTCAATGCTATGACCACCGATGTGGTCGTCGACCAAGGTGCGGAGGGCGAAGGATTTGTTGCAGCGGCTATCCGCGTGCCAATGTTATTACAACGTGCGGATACCGCCACGGATCTACATTTTGAAAGCCTTGATGTAGTAGCTCCTGTCGATGTTGATTTTGGATTTAACCTCAATGAACAGCGCGGTAGTATCACACCAGCAGAAGCAACAGCGACTTGGTCTGCGGAAGTCGATGAACTCTTTGAAGTCGACGAGCTAGACGATCTGCTTGAAGTTTCACAGAATTAGATCGCGGTCAAAGCCACAGGGCCGCGAATGGTCTATAAGTTCGTTAACTTAGGTAATCTGGGAAAAATTTTTCTTTATTAACGATTGAACTTCTTATATCAATTGTACCGATATGGATAGATATACGGATCTATACACTTTCGCCATTTATCGAATATCGGACGAACGATCATGTTCAAACTCAAAACCACGCTATTGTGGTGTGCCGTCGCGTTCACTTGTTCTAGTGTTGCAGCGCAATTTAGCCAGCCTGGATACCCTCAGCAATTTGCGGCATCACCGTATCCAGCAGCGCCTACGGCGGAGAATCAACTCGTTACGTTCCAAGACTCTGCGTTACAGCATTTACGCAACGTAGAGAACTACGGCAACCGCGCGAGTCGATCCATTGAAAACACTGGCATTTCATTTAGAGGCTGGGTAACGCATGGTTATACCGGAAGCCCTAGCGAACCAGTCAACGGATCGAATTTGCCGACAGGCTTCAACGACCAGGCCAACAAATACTTGATGAACCAACTGTATATAATCGCGGAAACGGATTTGGCGCCGGCGAAAGAGGACTGGAGTGCCAACGCACGCTTGGACATTCTTTACGGCTCTGACTATTTTTACACGATGGCCCAAGGATTGGAGACCAATCGAGACGGCACTCCGCATTGGAACAGCAGCAACGGTCCGCGAATCAACTCAGCAGGATCTGCCTCGTTATATGGACTAGCGATGCCTCAATTCTACATTGATGCTGAAACTCCCATTGCCGGCGGCTTAGGAATTAAAGCGGGGCATTTCTACTCACCGTTAAGTGGTGAATCGGTTATGTCAGCCTCGAACTTTTTCTCTTCACATTCACTGGGAATGTTATTCGGCACACCCCGTACCCACACTGGCTTGGTGGCAACAAAACAACTTGACGCGTCGAGTTCCTTCCAACTCGGACTGACACGCGGCTGGGACAATTTAACGGACGACAACAATCAGATTTCGTTACTTGCCGGTGTACAACAAACCTCCGAGTACGGACATTTTGAATTCAACATCCATGCGGGCGACGATACAGCAACATCCGATCGATTAACGATCATGACTTTACGACTAGAGAGGGAAATCTCGGGCCGCTTCGGATATGGTGCCCAAGCGACGTTCGGCATCGCAGAAAACGGTTTAAGTAACATCTCCGCCGGAACGTTCAAGCCAGCCAAGTGGTATGGCGTTGCCCATTACTTCATCTACGACATCAACGACAAGATCGATGCTGGTTTGCGAGTGGAATGGTTTTACGACGAAAGCAACTCCCGCATCATGGGCGTGCCGATTCAAGATCTATACGAAGGCGGCCAGTACGTGAATATCACGTTAGGTGCTAACATTCAGGCATCCAAAGGATTCTTAATTCGCCCTGAGCTGCGTTGGGATTGGTCCAACACGATAGTCAATGGAGTGGAGCGGCCATTTGTTGATTTCAGCAAAGACAGCCAAATCACGCTGAGCTTCGACATCATCCACGAATTCTAGACGACGTCAATTGCAATCGGTAAATACGGTCGTGCCAAGTCATCGCCGACTGACAATCCGTTCTTTTACGGCAATGCATCCTCCGGATTTCCGATGGCGGTCGATAACTTTTCCAGCCAGCGGGCCACTGCCGCACCGTCAAGAACCTGATGATCAAACGTCAAACTCAGCGACAATACCTTCCCCACTACTACCTTATTGTCCAGTACCACCGGCTCATCACGAATGCGGCCGATCCCTAAAATCGCTGACTGCGATGAGTTGATCACCGGTGTAAAATGGTCGATGCCGTACATCCCCAAATTGGTCACGGTAAACGTGCCGCCGGTTTGCTGCTCGGATGTTAGAGTGCCCGTCCGCGCTGCGGTAATGAAATCATGTGACCGCTGAGACACCTCGTCCAGCGTTAACTCCGGCACATTACGGATTACGGGTGCCACTAAGCCGGCGGGCGTGTCGATGGCGATTGCCAGATTAATTTCGTCGTACAGATAGACCCCCTGCATCGTCCAGCACGCATTGAGTTCGGGACACTGGGGCAACAGCGCGGCAGTTAACTTGACCAGAATATCGTTATAGGTTGGTGCTGCGTCCGTACCTTGAAGCGATTTTCGAAATTCAACCAGTGCAGCGGCTTCCACCTTGGTATGCAGCGTGACAGGGACCGTTTGCATAGCACTGGCCCGCATCCGTTGCGCAATGACTTTGCGGTGAGCCGTTAGTGTTTGTAGACGCCCGCTGACCGTCGAAATTGGCTCCGCCGGCGTCTGTTGTCGTAGCTGGTCGGCCTGAGCGATGACATCTCGCTCTCGAATCCGCCCGGCACGGCCACTACCAATGATCCCCGTCAGGTCGATTCCAAGGTTACGGGCTGTCTGCCGCGCTCGGGGTGTGGCAACCGTACGTGTGGACGTAACAACCGGATTGAATGATGGGTCATAGTCGGCTGATTCGGCTGCCGTTGCTACCGTGGCCGTCGGCGCTGCCGGAGGGTCGCTAGCCACAATCGTATTGGGCTGGTACGCGGGTGCCGTTTCATCCTCGGCCAACAAAAATCCCATGACTTGGCCAACCTGTACGACGTCTCCCTCCACGGCCACTCCCTCCGGAATGCAAAGGACTCCGGAATCGAATGACTCGATTTCCTGAGTTGCTTTGTCACCTTCAATGACGAATAGCATATCGCCGGCAGTGATCATATCACCGTCATTCTTGAGCCACTGGACAAAAATACCTTCATCCATCGACCAGCCGAGACGGGGAATTGTAATCTCAATCGCCATATTTCAAAAATCCGTACCTTTCCATTGCCGAGGGCCCTATTCCTCCAGCAAGTCCTGAATTGCCTGCACGATATCGGGAACATGTGGGACAACTTCGTTTTCCAGAGTGGGTGCATAGGGAGTGGGATTAAACGTGCCGTTGAGGCGTTTGATGGGAGCATCGAGGCTATTAAAACCCTGATCCGCAACGGCTGCTGCGATTTCAGCGGAAATGCTACAGGGCTGAAACGCCTCATCTACAATCAGCAGCCGCCCAGTTTTGGCAACTGATTCACAAATGGTTTGCGTATCCAGAGGCGAAACCGTACGGGGGTCAATCACTTCCACTGAAATCCCGTTTTCGGATAACTGGCCTGCTGCAGCAAGTGCATGCTGGACCATCAGTGCTACCGCAACCACGGTCACATCCGTGCCTTCTCGAACGACGCACGCTTTACCAAATGGGATTTCATAGTATTCTTCCGGAACAGGCCCTTTACAGGTCATCAACTCACGATGTTCCAAAAACAACACCGGGTCGGTTGATTTCAGGGCATGGGCAAACAGCCCTTTGGCATCATAGGGCGTTGCCGGAGTGACCACGCGCAGACCCGGAATATGAGCATAAATCGAGTGATACAATCCGGAATGATGGGTGGCAGCTGAATGACCGATGCCTCCACATCCGCGCAGTACAATCGGCATCTGAATACGGCCACTGCTCATATACTGCATTTTAGCAATTTGGTTAATCATTTCTCCAAAGGCATCATTGATAAAATCGATAAACATAAAATCGATCACGGGCCGCGATCCGGTCATGGCCGCTCCACATCCAAGCCCGACAAATCCGCGTTCACAGATCGGCGTGTCACAGAGTCGATCGGCTCCATATTTTTCGTACAGCCCCAATGTTGTCGTAAAGTTTCCGCCGCGTTCACCGATCCCTTCTCCCATAACCCAGATCGACGGATCCGTTGCCATGGCTTCATCCAGCGCTTCCTTCGTGGCAGCAGCATAGGTTATTTCACGAGTACCGGGATCTCTGTCCATGGCATCACGCGTGTCCGTTGATTCGTCATAGACGTGTTGCATCACGGTGTCGCCTGAGGGGTAGGGGCTATCTTTGGCAAACTCGTGCGATTCAGCAATCAGCTCAGTGATTTCCTGTTGTACAAGATTTAATTCATCATGGGTGACCAGGCCCTGCTCCAGCAGTCGTTCGGACAGTCGGATCAGCGGGCATTTTTGCTTCCAGGTGTCAACATCTTCTTTCGTGCGGTAGGTGAAATCCACCATGCCTTCGGCATGGGCGCGGGTGCGATAGGTTTTGCATTCGATCAATGTAGGACCTTGCTGCTCTCGAGCCCGCTTGATGGCTTCCCCAGCAACTCTGTAAATCTCCAGAACATCATTGCCGTCGACTTCGAACCCAGGGATCCCATAGTTTGCAGCACGTCGGCCGACATCTGGAATCCCACTGGAATAACTAAACGGGACCTCGGTGGCGAATTGATTATTTTCACATACGAAAATGCAGGGCAGGTTCCAGATGCTGGCCATATTGAGGCCTTCATGAAACGCACCGTTATTCACCGCTCCGTCTCCAAAACAACTTACCGCGACATTGTCCGATTGCTGGATTTTGAAGGTATATCCGCCACCACACGCCTGCAGGATACAGGGGCCCACGATGCCACTGGTTCCCATCATTCCGATTTCAGGTTTAAACAGATGCATGCTGCCACCTCGCCCCTGGGAACAGCCGGTTTCCCGTCCATACAGTTCCGCAATGAGTTCACGCGGGTGAAGACCTTTGGCCAGTGCATGACCATGACCGCGATGGGTGCTAAAAACAACATCCGACTGTCGTAAATGAGCAAACACCGCCGAGGCAATCGCCTCCTGACCGACATAAGTATGGCAGGCACCGTGCACGAGACCTTGTTGATGGGACTGAGCCAGACGTTCTTCACACTGTCGGATAATCTGCATCGTGCGATAGAGTGATAGCGCGGTTTGTTTGTCGATTTCAATGGCCGTGTTTGACATAAGTTCCTATTTTCAAATCTGATTATTCTGTAAAGGTTTCCCCACCCACGCTGCCTCCGGCATTCAATGCCAGATTTCCACCGTCCATGGGAATAATGGCACCGGTAATCCAACTGGAGGCATCCGAGGCCAAAAAGATAGCTAGACCGCGAATGTCATCGCAATGGCCAAAGCGACCGGTCGGTATCCCACTTAAAAAACGCGCTTCAATCCGCGGGTCCGCGTCGATTCGTGCCTGCAGTCCCGGATTCAGAACTTGAGCCGGAAGGATTGAGTTCACCCGAACCCCGCGACCACTCCATTCCGTACTTAATTCACGCGTCATCTGAATAACCGCTCCCATCGCCATGCTATAAGCAATGTGGCCGCGTCCCAACGCCGAAACCCCGGCAATGGACCCTAGGTTCACAATACTTCCACGACCCTGTTGAAGCATCCGTCTCCCTGCTTCTTGGCACATGCAAAAGCGACCATAGACGATGTTTCGCCAAGTCCATTCCACTTCAGCCAGCTCGATGTCTTCCGGTTTCTTGCGAATGGCTTCACCCGCAATATTGGCGAGAAAATCAATCCTGCCAAATTCGTCGTCGACCCGTGAAAACATGGACTGGATTTGGTCTGGATCGGAAATGTCACATTCCACCGCAACAGCACGTTGTCCTAACGCTTCGATTTCACTGGCTGTCGCGGTAGCCCCAGAAACGTCGATATCCGCCAGAACGACGTCCGCGCCAGCGGAGGCCACTGCCAAAGCGGTCGCTTTACCCATTCCACTGGCGGCACCAGATACCATGGCCACGCGCCCTGAAAGATCAAATATGTCCATACTTCCCATTTCTATGTTGTTTCTATTGTAAACCCAAAAGGTCGATGATGATGGGTAACTGCTTATGATAAAAAACCAGCCCCGCCAGCCCCAGATAGATACAGCCGCAGCAGATCATGCCCAATCGACTGACCCAACCGGGACGTATTTCAGGGGGCAGGAACTTGATATTAGTCCAGAGGATGAAGAAGGCCGTGAGCCCAATGGCGATGTTATTCAAATTCGCGATGATTAGGATCATCACCTTGGGGCTCTCGTATTGAGTGAAATACCAGGCGCAGGCAAACGTCCAAGCAACATAGAAGAACAGGATTTTGTAGTAGATCTTACCCACCTGATCTGATTTCATATTGTCACGGACTCGTTTACTACCGGACCAGCAAATATCGGTCCAACGCCGACAGACATCTTCGACAATGGACATTTGACTCGGCAATAAAACCAACAGTCCAACCAACAACGTCAGGAACCAAAGCAATTCTCCCAAAAGTGGATTGGCAACAAAATGGGGAGCATGTCGCATTCCATCCGCAGAAATAATAGCCTGAGCCCACTCGATCCCAGCGTTGTCGTGGAACAGAGATGAATGCACAGAAAATTCCATCGACAGCAGTGCGGGCAACGCCATTCCCATGATGCAACCGGGAAACCAGATCAGGAGTTGGTCGCACATGATGTAACGCCACCAGCCTTTCCAGCGTTTCATATTCTTATCATTGATTTCGAATACGGATCCAATATGACTCAGGGTTATCCTGCGACCACCCACCGCACTGGGGATGGCACCTACCACACTCCCCATACCCCATCCTTTGTCACGGCAGTAGTTACTGTAGGTAGAATTCCCCAACCCTCCACCTCCGGCATATCCGGCAAAGGCGCCGATGAGCGCAATCTGAGTAAGCAATAATATCGGCCATTCACCGGTATCGAGTCGGTGCGTGATAACGTTGGTAATATTTTCACCATCCCATTTCCCGTCGCCGTCCAGATCCTCAAAGGAGATTATTTTCCCACGGCGATCACGCTCAACTGGTTCCACCACATCCAAATGACCGTCGCGATCAAAGTCCTCACCGGGGTCCAGCTGACCGTTTTCATTACGATCCTCTCCCAGCACAACGGGCATATTTCCCACCTTGAAAAAACCGCTGAAAACATTGGACCAATTGGCCGGTGTGACAAATAGAATTCCGATAACAAGACAAAAACCCAGGACACCGAACACTTTGGTCGTCATGACCGCCTGCATCATGTTATAAATTTTTCCGCCAACGAGAATGGGCAGCGATATTCCGCCTAGTAGTAAAAAGGCTAACAAGGTCACCAATCCGCGATCCTCTTCCGTGGGTACGCGATCCAACAAGACCGCCGCCAGTACGGCAGCGCCGGCTGTCGATAGTCCGGGGATAAATGCTCCTAAACTCAACAGTGCCAGAATTCCCATCCAGAATCGGGGCCCTGGTTTGTTACGCATCAATCCAGTAAAAACTGGTTCGCCGGTATACAGTGCGTAGCGGCCACACTCAATGTTGTAAAAAACCTGACCGATGATCACCAGCAGGGCAATCCACATCAAACTCCCACCATAACGGGCTGTGATTTCAGCTCCCAGCAGCCACTCGCCTCCTGCCAACTGGATTCCACACATCACGATCCCTGGGCCAATAAACCCCCGGAGATTTTTCAGCCCCAACGGCTTTGGCTCGGACAATTCGCCTACGGACCAGGTCGGTAAACAGGTTTTTGGTAAGTCAGGCAAAGGGAAGCTCGTGGTGAAAGTGCAATCGATTAAACGTGCGATAGGAGGTTAGGAACTAGTGCAGCACGATGGCTCGCCCCAGACCGCCGTGGCAATCACGTATTTTTACAGCTGCAAACAAGAAGTAGCTGTTTGCTGGGATCTGGTCGACCTGATATAAGAACTCCACACCCACCATGGCGTTGCTACCTAATGCCCAGTAGGTCATGAGTGCCTGTTTTTCGTCGACGCCCCCTAACGTAGGTGCATCGGTCGCGACACAGCGGATCCCACGATCCTTAAGGTAAAAAATGGTTTCCGGATTAGGTGCGGGCCAACCTTCGGATTTACCTGATTGTGGATCGATCCAAAGGAACTGATCGGCCGGGGCGGGTTGATAGTATCGATCAATATGCCCTGTCTGGAAAATGACTATATCTCCACCTTTGAGATCCCCGTGCTGTGCTTCATAGGCTTTGATGTGAGCAACGGTGACTACTGGGGATGCCGGCCAATGTCGCTGATTGACCGTACCGACTAAATGCCGCACATCAATCACTCGTGCTTCACCACAAGTCCATTCCAGAGGTACCTTTTCGGTCGTCATGGAACTGGTACCACGTTTCCCGAATTTTTTCTCATATTCCTCGAGCCAGCCGCGAATATGGGGAGCGTATTGAACTGGTTTTTCGCTAGCGGGTAAGGAAAAACTAGGCGGTACCAGATGCGTTCCTGCCATACTGTCTAACAAATGGGTGTGATGCCACATGTCCAGATATTCGGAATAGAGGAAATTTACATCAAGATAAACCTGTCGATGTCGACCGGTAGCCGAGCCTGGCGAGGTTAACGGGTAACCCTGAGCCATCACCGGCGACAGATCCACGGCGCGTTTTGCAGTGGCCGATGCGATCAGACGTGCCGGCAGTGTCCCCCCCGCAATCGCAAATGCTCGACCCTCAGAATACGCTCCGTCTTTGTGCCGAGGATAAAGCATGATGTAAAAAGCGCCGGTGCTGGGTAAGCTGCCCAGATTCGTCGCCGCCTCTGTCCAGATCATGCCGTGTTTAAGTCCCGCATAATGCGTCGGCTCTGCTAAATCCGGTAGCGGACCCATGCTGGCACTGTCCGTGCCCAAGGTCATGACGTTACGTGTTGCCAAAAATTCCATGCAAGCGGGGTCGGGGTTTGGGTATCCGGGAGCTTTCCCGTCCAGGATGTCGGATATGTATCGCTGACCCACCGGGAACGGCCGGTAATAACGGTCCGTGTAATCGCTGCGAAACAAGACAACATCACCAAAATGCAATGGACGGTGCTGACGTTCAAATTGCTGGACGTGTTTTGTCAGGACCAACGGACTGGTTCCATTGGGTGCTTGATTCAGTAAATCCCGTATGTCAATAACACAAGCTTCGCCTCCGAATTGCCAGGGCTGAATCCTGTCGGTGTAGGCTAGACCTAATGGACTGGATTTGGGTCGCTTGAGATCCGGCCGTGCGACCGAATGTGGCGGAACGTCCAGTTGAGTTCCAGTGTTTCCGTCAATCAGTAGTGTATCAATGTTGTAGGCACTGTCGGGACCGATCGTTTGCTGGAACGTGATTTGAAATCGAGGAAAGGGAGCCGTCGGCCAAGTCGCTGGATAGTCTGGTGCAACCAGTAGCGAACAATCGATAAATGTCGGTGCCTGACCGTATGTAGATTGAAAACAAGTACTCGTCCAAAGTAGGATTAGCAACCATCGGACGTATGAACGAACCATCACTGCGTTTTCTTCCCGAAAGATTAAACAGGGTTAAACTCAACCATTTAGAATACACAAACCAACCGGCTCGTGTTAGAAAAACAAAAATATTCCTGCGTGTAGTGAAACATCAATGAGGCGTCATATTGATATTTATCCAAGCGCAACGATGTTCTATACAAGCCTAAGACGAGATCTGGTAAACTCGTAAAAGAAAACAATCACAGACAGGTGACGCAGTCCCATGGAACCCAGGAAATTAAATTGAGAAACGAGCGTTCGTCCAAATCTCCAAATATCGCCCTCGCAACGATCACGCTAACGATCGTTGTCTGTTTGGTTATGTTACCATCGTTACACTCGGAACAAGAAGTGTCGCCTGTAGTTATCCCTGAGAACATTCAGGCAATCATGAAATCCCGCTGTATGGATTGCCATGACGGTGATTCTGCGGAAGGAAAAGTGCGATTTGATAACTTCGCGAGTTTGAAGTTGAACGCAAAACTGGATCTACTTAACAGATCACAAGACCAGATTTTCTTTGGCTTGATGCCGCCGGAGGATGCCGAACAACCAGCCCCTGAAGAGCGTGACTTACTCTCAGGATGGCTGCGCAGTGAACTACGCAGCCGTAACGCATCAACGCTGGATGAAAAACTGCGGCAACCGTCTTTCGGCAACTACGTGGACCACGAGCAGCTGTTCGACGGCTCGATCACGGACAAAGCTTTCACGCCAGCTCGACGCTGGCTGGTGAGTCCACAGATTTTTCATGAGCGCGTCAATGCAGTCTTTAAACTCACAGGAAATACGCGTAAACGTTCGTTTTATGGTGTTACAAACCCGATCGTTCTTCCGGAACATTCTGGGGTTCGCTACTACGATACGACAGCATTGGATGGTGGACATCTACTCGTGATGCTAAACAACGCTCGGTGGATTGCCGATAAACAGGTTCTTGCGGCCACCCATCAGGGCGCGGATCGCAATAGCATCAAGTTTACCAATGAGAAGGATCGCTGGTTTCCACCTTTTTCGCCGGAAGCATTTGTAAAAATCGCCACACATCAATCCACACCGACTGACGTGCAGTTAATTGCGGCCGTCCATGGGCAGTTCGATTGCGTCCTGCAACGAGATGCCACGCAAGAAGAATTGGACAAATACCTGCGGCTATTCCGTGCAGCGATCAAACTCGCTGGCAACGAAGACGGCTTGCGGCAAATGTTGGTCAGCGTTCTGCTGCAATCCGAGTTTCTATATCGTCAGGAATTTGGAGCGGGCGAGCAGGATGCACAGGGCAGACAAAAGTTATCCCCCCGCGAAGCTAGCTATGCGATTGCCTATGCGGTTTCAGATCGAGTGCCGGATGAGGAGTTGGTAAAAGCTGTCAGCGCAGGCCGACTGATAACGAAAGATGACTATCGTCGTGAAGTCACGCGGTTGCTCAACGACAAGAAAACTTTCTATGATGAAATTGATCCAACACTCAATGGCATTCATTTACGATCACATAAGGTGACTCATCCGAAGGTCACCCGCTTCTTTCGCGAGTTCTTTGGGTATCCCGCAAGCGTAAAATTATTTAAGGATGTGATGCGCAGCGGCGGGTTTTTCGACAATGCCGATCGCGGCTACACGGGGACAGCCGGTTCGGTAACAAACGAAGCGGATCGAGTCGTTGATTACATCCTGACTCAAGACAAAGATGTCTTCGAGCAACTGCTGACAACCGAACTGAACTTCGTTTTACATACCCGTAGCAATGAGCAAGGCCAGCAGATCGTCGACGGCTGGCGTCGAGCTTATGAAGGACTGAAAGACACCGACTGGCGCGACAATACCGAACAGGCTCTGTTGGATAATTTCGAGCAGCACAAAGACCTGTTCGCACAGATTAAAATTAACGATCTCGAAGAAAAACACCGGCGGAACCATATCCGCGACTTCGGACGATACATGCTGTTTTTTGAACACACGTTCGGTAAAGGGCGAAATCCAGTTACTTTTCCCTGGTTTTTTCACGGTGGCCAGAAATTTAGATATTCCGAGATTTACAGTCTTCCGCCCTTGGCTGGCGCTGGCCCTTTGCATTACCAGGGGCGCTGGTCACGCGGTGAGTACGGCAATAAAGAAACTTGGGACTACCCGATTGTTCAGCCGTTTAAGATTCCTCATCGCAAAGGATTGCTCACTCACCCAGCGTGGCTGTTGGCTCATTCGCAGAACACAGAAACGGATCCTGTTCGACGTGGCCGCTGGATCCAAGAAAAGTTATTGGCGGGGCGAGTACCGGACGTTCCCATTACCGTCGACGCACAGATACCCGAAGATCATCACCGCACGTTACGGGAACGGCTTGATTCCGTGACGAGCAATCAGGAATGTTGGAAGTGTCATCAATACATGAACCCGCTGGGACTGACTTTTGAGGTCTTTGACGACTTCGGTAGATACCGCACACGGGAAAACCTTGAACATCCGGACAACATTATCCAACCAACGACCAAGACAAATGCAGGGAACGTCTATAAAACAAAACCGGTCAACGCCACCGGCCACTTGAGCGGCACGGGCGACCCTACGCTGGATGGTGATGTTGTCGATGCTTTCGACCTGATCGACCGACTCGCCCAATCGACACGCGTGCGACAATCCATTGTGCGGCATGCTTTTCGATATTTCATGGGACGCAACGAAATGCTGTCAGATTCCCAGACATTAATCGATGCAGACAATGCGTACACAAATAGCGGCGGAAGCTTCCAAGCGGTTGTCGTGTCACTGTTAACTTCCGATTCGTTTATGTACAGAAAAGATGGATCTTAGCGAGTTTTATGCACGATGAAGAACATCATGCTAAGATTGTAGAAACCACACTCTAAGTCCAGTCCACCAGCAAATAGATAAGAACAAACCATGAAAAATCGTCGCGAGTTCCTCTCACATACTTTGGCTGGTACTGCCGCCATGAGCCTTACCGCTCCAGGGTTACTTGCCAATTCGTCGACAGGCAAACCGCCGATGCGTTTCATCTTTATCCACAAAGGAAACGGACTGCTGCCGGAGTCTTTAGTACCACCGACGTTTGATAAAGAACAGCTGGAAGCCGAAAAGGGAAAGGAGTCTTTCTCCGCTGATCTCGACGATCACGATCTGCCGCAATGGATGAGCCCCATCGCCGAACACACAAAGAACATGACCATTCTGCAGGGACTGTCTGGCAAAATGTGCACAACCGGCCATCACACGTGGTGTTCTTCTCTCGGCGCGTTTAAAGCCAACGAACGGCTCAGTTCCATCAAGTGGGCGACGGTCGATTTTGAGCTGGCGAAGCTCTTTCCGTCGCCGTTTGAGCATATTGAACTGGCCTGTTTTCCCAACGGCGGTGGCAACGCACGAGGTAACATTAACGGCATCGAAAAGGGATTTTCCGCCCGCGGTGCGCAGCAACCTAACTACGCCTTTGGCTCGCCGAAGGTTGCCATCCAGGAACTGTTTAAATCGGTATCGGCTAACGAGACACAGCGAACCCGCTACGAACTCGAACGGAGAATGCTGCAGTTCCTAGCCGCCAATGAAACGGACCTCATCGCACAACTCAATGAAGTCGAACGTCCAAAGGTCGCGAACTATGCCGCTGCGATTCAGGATATTCGCGGACGCAATCGCCGCGTCGATACCATGAGCGACGTAATTCGCAAACACGTTCCGCAGCTCGACGAAAGGTATTTGGCCGAGGACCTTTCTACAATTGATCGCCAGTTTGGTTTGACGGAAGTTTTGCTCTCGACGCTAATTTCCGGGATGACTAATGTCGTCACGTTCACCGTCGATGAATTAGGCACTCGCTACACCGGTCTGTCCGATCTCGAAGGCGAGAATATTAACCTGCACGACGTCGGGCACAACAAATCAATCGGCGGCTTCGAAGCCAGCGAGATTCGCGAGAAGGTTCGCCGGCAACACATGACGCTGATAGATCGGATCGTCACGCGTCTCAAGAGCGTACCCGAAGCGGGCGGGTCGATGTTTGACAACACGATGCTGTTTTACTTCTCAGACAATGGAGAAACGCATCACAGTAAGGGCACCGAGTGGCCCTTTATCGTGCTGGCCGGTGATAATGCTCGTCTCGACATCAGCCGTCGTTACATTCGCCTGCCCGGCTACGGAAAACCAGGGCACAAGACACTCGGAAACTGGTACACCACTCTACTGAACGGGTACGGCAACAACATCGATCATTATGGTGCGATGGATGTCGGATTGACGATCCAACAGCAAGGCCCGATCCAACAGTTTCTTGGATAACAGGCGATGTAAGGAATTCAATGGGCATCTCATTTTTGAACTGCCCTAACTACAGAGTCCTGTGCGGTTTTGATAGCGGGGTTCCCTTCGTTGTACTTGATGAGATTTATCAAGTATCTGACCCACCGTGCATGGTGATTGATTCATTGAATTTCTGGTGTACTGCGGCCTGCTTGCAACTGAACTAGTGGAAGAATGTTCACGCCGAAGGTCGCTGGGCCAGTTCATCAGGCCCGTTTGGCTGATGTCAGAGCCTCCATCGTCTAGCCCGTCGAGGTGAGGCTCCTTTTTTAGGATTGTCTCTAGTCGTCTCGCTATTGAAAACCGGCCTGCGATGATTTCTCTTCATCACTCCGTAAGAGTGTGTTGTCTTGAGGAGAAGTGCCTGACAAAACAACTGTCGTAGAATGTCGGGACTTCTCCTGGTTTTCGACAAAATCCGAAGATCGCCTGTAACACCGAGGCGGCTCTTGTGTTAGCTTAATAGAAGGATGGCGGTCGTCGATGTCAAACCCAGAGTGATCAAAGAATGAACGGACACGAATGAGTAGCCAAGTGAGATTGCTTTGCCTTGCGACGGTTTTGAGTCTCGCGGCGTTATTCCCCGTGCGAGTCACGGCGGTCGATGAGAAACCCGCTACGGACTCGGACGCGAAGATTGCCTTCTTTGAAACGAAGATTCGGCCGCTGTTGGCCAAGCGTTGCTATGAATGTCACTCCGACAACACCGAAACGGAAGAAGGCGGACTGCGTCTCGATTCGCGGCAGGCTATTCGTAAAGGAGGCGGGCGCGGTCCGGCGGTTGTTCCGGGCGATGCCAAGGCGAGTTGGATACTGAAGGCAGTCTCACACACCGATCCTGATTTGAAGATGCCGCCCAAGAGCCGTTTGCCGGATGCCGCCATTGCTGACTTGCGAATGTGGATTGAGCAGGGAGCCGCCGACCCGCGGGACGAACGAGCGGTCGCTGCCGCAGCGAACAACGCGCGGGCCAGCCGTGACCATTGGGCCTATCAACCACCTGAACTTGTCGAGCAACCGGTCGTCAAACAAGAGAGTTGGTCCAAGCAGGAGTTGGACTATTTCATTCTGGCCGAGTTAGAAGAGAGCGGGTTGAGTCCGTCCGTCGATGCGGAACCAGAGATTCTGTTGCGGCGATTGTATTTCGATCTTATCGGTCTGCCCCCGTCGCCACCGGATGTCACGCGATTTCTCCAGAGAATCAGGACTGATAGCCTCGATGCGGCGATGGAAGCGGAAGCCGATTCGTTGCTGGAGTCCAAACACTTCGGCGAACGCTGGGGCCGGCACTGGCTCGACGTGGCCCGATATGGTGAGTCCAGCGGGGGCGAATCAAACATCTCTTTTCCTTATGCATGGCGATACCGCGACTACGTCATCGACGCCGTCAACGCCGACATTCCCTACGACCGATTTCTGACCGAACAGATCGCCGGCGACCTGTTGCCCTGGGATGACAAGGCCGAGCGAGCTCGCCTGCTGATCGCGACGGGATTCCTCGCAGTTGGCACGAAGAATCTGGGCGAGGGCAACGAGAAGAAGTTCAAGGCGGACATGGTTGACGAACAAATCGATTCGCTCTCGCGAGCCATCCTGGCCAGTTCTGTCGCATGTGCTCGCTGCCATCATCACAAATTCGATCCGTTCACGATGGAAGATTACTACGGACTGGCGGGTGTTTTCGCGAGCACCAAAACGTACTTCGGTACGTACACATCTCCGGCGAACATCCAAAGTGGCGATCCATTGGTGCTTCCGCGGATTGAGAATCAGAAGATATTTCACAAGTCGCTGCCGCCGACGAAGTTTGACGAGCTGAAGGCTAAGTTCGCATATCTCGACACTGTGCGTAAAGAGATCAACGATTCTCAGCGGGCTCTACTTACGGGCAAAACACCAAAGAAGACGTTTACGCTACGAGAGGTGCTGGCCAACATATGGGGGCTGGGATCGGTCGAAGGCAAATTAGAAACGCTCGACGACGAAGGCAAAGCTCTCCCACTGGCAATGGGTGTGCTGGATGCCGAGGTAATCGACGTGCCACTATTGGCGCGCGGCGAAATAGGTCGCGAAGGGGCAATCGTGCCGCGTGCTTTCCCACAGGCGATTCACGTCGAAGGTGCTGCAGCGATTCCGGCAGAACAGAGTGGACGTCTGGAACTGGCTCTCTGGTTGACCAGCAAACAGCATCCACTGACCAGTCGTGTGTTCGTCAATCGAATCTGGAAGCACCTGTTTGGACGGGGGCTGGTGGTCACGGTCGACAATTTTGGTACGACCGGTGCTGAACCCAGTCATCCGGAATTGCTGGATACGCTCGCGGTAGGCTTCACTAAAAACGGCTGGTCGTTGAAACGGCTGGTGCGAACGATCGTGCTTTCGAGAAGCTACCGTCAGGCGTCAACCTTCAATGCCGAGACTTTTCAAAACGATCCTGAGAACCGGCTGCTGTGGAGAATGCCCAAACGGCGTTTGGAAGCAGAAGCTATTCGCGACGCGATGCTGTTTGCCGCCGGAAGCCTCGATCACACGCGTCCCGGCGGATCACTGGTCGCGACGATGATCGGTGACAGGCCGATTTCGTTGATTGGACTCAACAAGAAACTCCCGAAGGATCTGGACGGCTCAACGTACCGCTCCGTCTATCTCCCCGTGATCCGCGATCGGCTTCCGGATGTTCTGGAAATTTTCGATTTCGCAGAACCGAGTCTGGTGATTGGTGATCGAGAAATCACCAACGTTCCGGTGCAGGCATTGTACCTGATGAACAGCGAGTTCGTTCAGAATCGAGCCCATGAACTGGCAGCACGGCTCCAGCGAGAAACCAAACACGAGAAGAAGATGGTGGAACGAGCGTTTGAATTATGCTTCGGACGCAGGCCCGACGATCACGAGATGGCTCGTTCACTGAAGTTTCTGCAACAAAAAGAAATTGCGAAGAACAACAAGGACGCTGGCGAGCCGAAACGTGACATCACGGTATTGAGTTTCTGTCAGGCAATGTTGTCAACGGCAGAGTTTCGGATTCTGGACTAGTGCGAGTCGCACAAACATAAGGACCACGAACATGTTCAATCTTCTCTCACGCCGTGACGCCCTGAAGTCACTCTCGTCCGGATTCGGATATCTCGCCTTCGCCAGTCTCGCCCAACAGGCGGCGGCTCGCGACGCGACATCCGGCAGTAATCTGGCTCCCAAACCAACTCACTTCCCGGCGAAGGCCAAGCGAGTGGTCTTCCTGTCGATGAATGGTGGCCCCTCGCACGTCGACCTGTTTGACCACAAGCCGAAGCTCGGCGACCTCGAAGGCCGGAGGACGGCCGACAGTGCACTCGCCGGAAACGCCGGTCTAATGCCATCCCCGTTCAAGTTCGCAAAGCATGGAGACTCCGGGCGCTGGATTTCGGAACTCTGCCCGAACCTAGCCAAACACGCGGACGATCTCTGCTTTATTCACAGTATGCACACCGATCTGCCGAACCATTCGCAGGCGTTTCTCCAGATGCACACCGGCAGTTTCCAGTTTACACGACCGTCGCTCGGTGCATGGTCGCTGTATGGACTGGGAAGTGAAAACAGCGATCTGCCCGGCTTCATCACACTGAATCCGCCATCGGACAACGGCGGAGCCCGTAATTACGGGAGCGCGTTCCTGCCTGCCATTTATCAGGCGACGAAAATCGGCACTCGGCAGATTCCGGAGTTTTACCGGAAGTTTCTTGGCGTGGACTCCGAATCCGGTGCGCCTCTTCGTAACATGGAAAACTCGTTGCTGGACTCTCGGCAACAGCGAAGACAATTGGATCTGATTGGTGACTTGAACGCCCACAAACTGAAACGCGATGTCCATCACCCAGAAATCGAGGGCGCAATCGAATCGTTTGAACTGGCATTCCGCATGCAGGATCAAATTCCGAACTTGCTTGACCTGTCGTCGGAAACAGAAGCGACGCTCAATAACTACGGCATCGGATCGGGACTTCCCACGGATCGCTTCGGCCAGCAGTGCCTTCTCGCTCGCCGACTGGCCGAAGCCGGAGTTCGCTTCATCGAATTGACCGCACCAGTCGACTGGGACCATCATTTCCTGCTGAATAAAAAACTTCCCGAAGCCTGCGTCGCGACCGACCAGCCTGTCGCCGCGCTGCTCGCAGACTTCAAGTCACGCGGCATGCTCAAAGACACGTTGGTTGTCTGGGCGGGAGAATTCGGTCGCACTCCGTACTCGCAAAGTGGCAGCGGCCGCGACCACAACAACAAAGGCTACACCATCTGGATGGCCGGCGGCGGAGTCAAAGGCGGCATGGCTCATGGAGCTACCGACGAACTGGGTTATCAGGCCGTCGAAAGCCCCGTTCACATCCACGACTGGCACGCCACGATCCTGCACTTGCTTGGCCTGGATCACCAGCGACTGACGTTCAACTATGGCGGGCGAGATTATCGTCTCACCGACGTGTACGGAAATGTGGTCAGCGAGATTCTTGCTTAAGGAATGCCAACGAACTTGTCAATCGAGCAGAATTCGCCACCTAAACATCAAACGAACACGGCGCTCCGGTATGTCATTTGAGGAAACCCTCCACATGCTTTCAGTACTGGATGTGTTGGTTGTCTCTACGGTGATCACCGCCGCTGCTGAGCCCGGTGACTACTTTAGGATTGACGTTGAAGAAGAAGACAGCTGCTGTCGTCGTATCATCTTCTCATACGTTTCTTGAGATTTCTACTAAACCACCGTCTGTGACACAAGCCAGTTGTCCGAACTTCCCATACGTTTTTTACGCACGCGGGTGTGCAGTATCCAACGGTGTATTAGCCCAGCGACTTTCGGTGGTTGGTTTGAGGGATTCTCAATTCACTCAAAAATGTGGAAACTATCCATCGAAAATAAGTTAAACCATTCGAGACTGTTGGTCCATTATAATTTCTCTTTTTATAACTGCTATCTACAAGTTCTTGATATGGGTAGGCGAACCCAGAATCCCTGTTATATCTCTAAGACAAGGCGATATCATCCGGTTTTAGGTTGCAATGACTCCCTGGAATTACCTGTGAAATTCTCAGGTGTTGTACAACGTAGGGTCCATCACTGGCTTCTCTTGTCCACGGGTGACCACGAAGCCCTGTTGATGAAGTGGGCTCGCTCAAGAAACGAAAAAGGCCAGGGAGTCGATATGTTACGACTCTCTGGCCTCTTCAGGCATTTGTTGGCCACTTGTGGCCACATAGTACCAGAGGGGGGACTCGAACCCCCACTGTCTTGCGACAACTGGATTTTGAATCCAGCGCGTCTGCCAATTCCGCCACTCTGGCTTCCTATCAATTCTCTGATTTTAGCTAACCAATCGTAACTGGCAAGCTCTCAATCAAAAACTATAACACTTCAATAATAGCGTCACACAGTACTTGAATATTACTGCTATTCAATCCCGCTACATTTATACGACCACTGCCCACAATATATATCGAATGTTCTTTACGCAATTGATCGACTTGCAGCGGGTTCAACCCAGAAAACGAAAACATTCCGCGTTGGTCTTGAATAAATGAAAAGTCAACACTGCATTGGCGAGAAACCATCGCCGCCACAAATTCTTGACGCAGCCCATTGATCCGATCTCGCATCGCCGCAACTTCCGATTCCCATAATGCCGTCAACTCTGTCGAACCCAATACCGTCGCTACAATCGCTCCACCATGCTTCGGCGGATTGCTGTAGTTCGTCCGTACCGCCGTCTTCGCATGACTCAAAGTAATCGCGGCAGTATCACTGTCTTGAGAAACAATTGTCAACGCACCCACTCGTTCTGCATACAAACCAAAATTCTTCGAAAAACTGCTGCAAACCATGAACTCATTGCCACTGCTCAAAAAAGGTTGCAGCGCCGCGGCGTCCTCTCGAATACCATTGGCAAATCCCTGATAAGCAAAATCAATCAACGGTAAAACTCCGCCAGCCGCACAAGCTGCGGCGATCTCGCTCCACTGCTCAGCAGTCGGATCTACGCCCGTCGGATTATGACAACACGCATGTAAACAAATAACATCGCCCGCGGGTATCGCGGCGATACTCTCCATCATCCCCGTGAAATCTAACGCTTTGCCGCAGTCACCTAAATATCGATAACTATCCGTTGCGAGTCCAGCAGCAGAAAATACAGCACCATGATTCGCCCAAGTTGGATTGCTCAACCAAATTCGGCTGGCGCCAGCTTTCGATTTCAAAAAATCGCCTGCTACTCGTAAGGCACCCGTACCGCCTGGCGTTTGTAAAGTCACCATTGGCGACATATCTACATCACTGCCAAACAATGTCTGCCTGACAAGCTTGGCATATTCGGGTAAACCATCAATTCCCAGATAAGACTTGCTATTTTCGGATTCCATCAACATCCGCTCGGCTTGCTTAACGCACTCAAGAATCGGAGTAATCCCCGTTTCGTCTTTGTAAACGCCAACACCAAGATTGATTTTGTTTGGATTCTCGTCGCTATTAAATGCTGCATTAAGCCCTAATATTGCATCGGGGGCAGCCATCTCCATCGAACTAAACATCGTTTGCTACATTCCTTTTTAAACTGTCTAACACTACTATCCTCATCTGAAACCCCGCTTGTCAGTGGCGTCCATCGCTCAGATTGTGTTATGCTTTGAGCACAATTGAGTATTGATTAAGTGCCATCCTACCACCAAATTCCCATTCCCTGAAGATGGGCTCGGCAAATCGAAATCTCCCTAAATCACTCCTAACCGAACTTGATACTTGACATGACTAAATGCTCATTCTGCCTACCTAAAAAACTCAACGAGGGGCCACTACTCACCAGTTACTCGCTTCCCAAACTCAAAGATCGTATTCGTTATGAGTGCCCGGTCCTGCCGATAGTCTCCATCGGCACCCCAGCAGAAGTCATTGAAGAACTAGGGCCTCTCGTCCTGCCACCTCTGTACCATGAAGCCATGAATCCCGCCCTGAAAGGCGACCTACTCGATCGCATCCAACACTGTTTCCCTTACCTAGCCGGCAGCACTCAACGACAACAACTCGAAACAGATCTCGTCGTTATCGAATTACCCAAACGCGAATGGCCCGCACCAAAGGCCAACAGCATCGCCTGCTTTAGCGTTGACACGGCGGTTGAAGAACACGGTCCTCATTTGCCGTTGGCAACCGACACACTGCAAAGCTATGCCGTCCTCGACCAACTTCAAAAACGCTTTCCTGAACTAGTCATCGCGCCTCCATTGGAATACGGACACCTCACTTGGGGACTGCCTTTTGGGCTGAGCATCGACATCACGCCCGGCTTACTGATTCAATACGTTGCC
Organism: uncultured Planctomycetaceae bacterium; assembly: GCA_963934735.1. Taxonomy (GTDB): domain Bacteria; phylum Planctomycetota; class Planctomycetia; order Pirellulales; family Pirellulaceae; genus UBA721. The sequence goes on along the minus strand of CAWVZW010000008.1, from coordinate 45,752 downwards.
GGATATGCCGACGCCCTAATGAACTGGCTCCAACCCACAGGCCTCTATGTTGTCGACGTCCATGGCTCGATCGTTCACCGCAACGCAATCCAAGAAGGAATCCGCATCAGTGGCTGTGAACATAACAAATTCCGCTGGCTGCACGAACCGCTGATCCAATTCTCTGGTGAACGTGGTGATCAACATGCGGGCGGAGTGGAAACGGCGCTCATCGAACTCATCTCACACGATCTCATTGACCAAGAACTATTTCCCGGCCAAATGAGTGCGATCGCCCGCGGTCAAATGCATATGGACCAAGCCACCGAGCTTTCCCAAGACATGCTTGAATTTGTACGACAGGTAGAAGACAGTCTTGATTCACCTCAGCCACTAAACGGTATTGTTGGAGATATCGAAAACTATGACTTCGTCGACGCTCGTGAAATGCTCAAACGCATGTGGAACGTCGCCAGCAATGATGTTGAACAGTTGTTAGCTGAGATCCAAGGCGAGTAACTGCTGACGACTATTGTCAGCAGACCTATTATTCTTTCTCGCGACTCCAACCGACCTGCGTTAGAACTTCCGCCGTTACTTGAGATTTATTGAGCACATAAAAGTGTACGCCAGGAGCGCCGGTGGCTAAAAGTTCACTCACTTGGGCAGTCGCAAACTCAACGCCAACCTTGAATTGCCAATCGTCATCGTCACAGCGCTCGCCTAATCGATCAACAAAAGTCTGCGGTAATTTCGCCCCGCACATCGATGTAATTCGTTGGATTTGAGCAAGGTTAATTACTGGCAAAATACCCGGAACAATCGGGACTGTTATTCCCGCGACAACACAGCGATCACAAAAATCAAAATAATCTTCCGTCCTGTAAAATAACTGAGTAATAACAATATCCGCACCACAGTCGACTTTGCGTTTCAAATTATCCAGATCAATGTCGGCGGATGGCGCTTCTTGATGCACTTCGGGATATCCAGCAACGGCAATCCCTAAGTTGGGAAACTCACCATTAATCAATTCGACAAGTTCATTCGCATATTGCAACCCACCCTCAACGGCTTCGAATGTCGTGGCACCCTGTGGTGGATCTCCCCGCAGTGCAACAATAAAGTCAATATCTCGACGCTCAACGTCATTCAAATACTGGCGTAAATCCTCGCGAGTACTACCAACACAGGTTAAATGCGATGCAACCGGCACGTCAAACTGCTGCTTCACCGCTGATACAATGTCCAAGGTCTTGCCACGCGTCGACCCTCCGGCACCATAAGTACAGGTAACATAGTCCGGCTTAAATTCACTCAGACGTTCGACGTGCTTGAGCAGCGCAATATCACCTTTTTCTGTCTTCGGTGGAAACAGTTCAAACGAGAGACCTTTACGGTCAGCGGTATAGAATGATACTAACGATGCCATATCTTTGTCATAATATCCAATGCCGCCGGTTTGCAATAGGTGGCAACGAGCAGCGACTAGCGTTACTTGGCACCTTTTTCCCGGACACTACACCACTTATAACCCAATTTGATCCACTCTGCCTTAATCACGCCATATTTCATGCTTTTGCACCTACGACAAGCAACTATATAGTGATGCACGCCGGAACCAGAGTTGTCAAAAACACTGCCCGCCGAGGCGCAAGAAATACCAGCATCACTTACCGCGCTTAGCAAAATTGAGAATGTACCGGTGTACGGTACCTGTTCGATGCTGAATACTAATCCAAAAACGATTTTAGCTTCTTGGAACGGAATGGTTGTTGCAATTTATTCATTGCCTTGCATTCGATTTGACGGATTCGTTCGCGAGTCACTTGAAAAATCCGGCCGACTTCTTCCAACGTATAGGAATATCCATCAGCTAAACCAAATCGTAATTTCAGTATTTCACGTTCACGCCAACTCAGAATCTCCATCGCTTCGCCCAAATGTAATTTGAGCGCTTGTTGGTTAGCATTGGACAATGGATCGTAGAAGCGATGGTCTTTGATAAAATCGCCAAACTCATTATTCTCGCTGTCACCCATCGGTTGATCTAGCGACAGTGGTTGCTTGAGCATCTTTTGCAAGCATACCACTTCATCGATAGTCAAATCACTGTTCTCAGCAATATCTTCCGGGGAAGGCTCCCGCCCAATATCCTGCAATAATTTTTGAGTTACGTTGCGGACCCGTGTCATCACCTCAACCATATGCACAGGCACTCGAATCGTACGGCTTTGATCCGCTACAGAACGAGTGATCGCTTGTCGAATCCACCAGGTTGCATATGTAGAGAATTTATATCCACGGCGGTATTCAAACTTCTCAACCGCTCGCATCAAACCGGTATTTCCTTCTTGAATCAAATCTAAAAAGCTCATTCCGCGGTTGCGATACTTCTTAGCAATCGACACAACTAACCGCAGATTCCCTGCTGAGAGTTCTCGCCGAGCTTCATCATAGTTGTCACAAAGTTTGCGAGTCTTACTGACGCGTCGCGCCAATGTTGCGGGACTCTCACCTGTCACCTTAATCAAGTAAACTAACTCCGATTTGAGTGCCACTGGGTCGGCCCATGAATCACTCTTTTTGCGTTTATCCGTCGCTGCCAACTGATCGCGCAACGCGGTCATGCGGAGTTGAATGTCGCACAGTTGTTCAAAGGCAGGTTGTAATTTATTGGTGCGCAAATTCAATTCTTCGATGAGTCGCACTGCCTTGTTTCGACGTACCACTAATCGCCGCCAAGCTGCCTGCTGGATGAGGCGTGGGTTTTTGCGGTAAATTGCAATACTAAAATCCTTGCGGATCGATTCCATCAGGGTACGCAAAGTTGCGAGATTCGGTCCCATGCGATTCAATATCGCTTCCTTACCTGCCACGTTGGTTACGGAGACTTCGATCGTACGATCCAAACGCAGATTTCCTTGCTGTACCTGTTCAAGCATCTGCAGGGCTGCTTCCAACATATAATTTGTAGCCATCATACTTTGGCGATAACGCCGGCATGATTGCTCTATGTTTCTGGCCGCCGCTAACTCTTCCGCACGAGTCAATAATGGAATCTGTCCCATTTGCATCAAATACATGCGGATCGGATCATCCGTGATGTTAGTGGTAGACCCCTTTTGGGCTTGCTTTGCCGCTGTAACTGATTTCGCGCGGACGGTCACTGTCACACCAGCTTGTGGTGTAGTTGATTCTTGCTGAGTAAGCCGAGCTGTTTCTGTTGATTGAATCACAAATATCCCTCTTGGTGCCTAAAATATGCGACGGTCGAATCTTGGAATCACATGACGGAGCGACCGGTAAGTGCTTGAAATCTAGGTTATTAGCAGAGGCAAATTGACAGATTTCAGTGGCGCTTTAAGATAATATACGAGAAGTACGTAAAATATTCCGGTTGTGACAGTCTTGACGATTAGGCACTCGTGTTTGCCTGAGGACAGGGGCAGATGTACACTAGAGGATATGTTGAATATGTTCGAAATCGTCGTTGTTGTCCTCTGCTTAGCAGTTGTGCTTGCGATTCCAATTACTGGAATTGCCTTGCTGTGCAGGATTAGACTGTCGACTGCCGCCAAGGTCGCGTCAGACGGCACGGACATGCCAGACATGTCGAACCAGCTCTCAGCCGTTAAGATATCTAGTAGGTGCGTCGCAATAGCGATTATTTACATCCTGACGGCATATCAAGGATTTGGTGGATATTTTATTATCGTATTGTTTCCGCTATCGATGGTATGGTTGAAACTGAGTCGGCCCCGCACCATCGTTTTTTCATTATTCGCTTGGGCATTTCTGATGTGTGCAAACTTACTGCTCGCATTCTTTACTATTTTCGGTGGACAATTATTGTCACAATAATCTGCACTCAACTACATCCAACCGCACACATTTTTCAAACTCTACAAAGGCCATTTTAACCGTGTCTATTCCCCCATTTTTCGCTAGCGCAGCGGGACAAGCTAGCATCTGGAAAGAGCTGACTTTTAGCGTTCCTACACTAGCAGCACTTGCGGAATTAGCTGCCATGCGATTGGTCAACTGTTCCGCTGAAGATTACGATCTGAGTTCTGAAGCACTAGCCATCTTATCCATCACTCGCGATCGCGGAATCATCGAACTAAAAAGCAACAACACCGAATTCGAATCCGCACAGCGGATGCTGGCCGTCTACGCAGAAAAAACGCCTGACACACATGTCATGTTTCGCAGTCGCGAAGAACCGGAAATCACAGTGCGATTCCTAGAAGGATTCCGTGAACTGTGTGACGCCGGTATGGTGATGCACCAAGTTGCCGGAGAATTTTCTTTGACGGTCCGTGGTTTTGACAAAGCCAAGACGATCAACGCTGACGACGTCGCAACCTATATTGACCAAGGAGACGTATTGACCTTTAAGTAAGCCAGCGGCTCAAACCAAGACCCTGAGTGTCAATACAATTCGATTATGCCTACAAACCAACAATTGATTTACCCGCATTTATTGATAGTCGCGATTCTACTTATCCCGACATTGGCGATCGGGGCAGAAACGGTCTATAGCAGTCGAGGATTTGAATTTGAGAAGAAAAATTCAGCACCCACTGATTGGGGTCCCTTTCACAACAGTTCCCGACCAAATGTAAAGGTCGTTATTGGTGGTGCAAATGGGTCGCTGCAATGCCTGAAAGTTCAACGCACGTCGAGAAATGGTTGGGTTGCTTTATCTAAGACACTCGCTAACCCACAGTCACGCATATTAATTGAGTTCTCGTTCGCATTTTCTCCCGGCGCAGGACGTTCACTGAATCTCTGGACACACGCCCCTAAAGGACGCGATGCTAGCCAATTAAATCTATGCATTCAAAATGGCGGGCTGCTTCAATACGACGGACAAGCTGATGCATGGGTAACCATCACTCGTGGCATCACACCATCGACCAATCCTCAAAATCTAATCTGGCATCGACTCCGAGTACTCATGGACGCGAATAGGACGGGAATCGACTATTGGGTAAGCCAGCCACAAAAATTCAAATATCCGGAGCAACCGATCACCAGACGTGTCTACCGTACCAATCTTCTCCTCGGCGCAATTGATTTAGTTTCCGGTACTCGTGTCGCCAACGGTGCTTGGTACTTAATTGATGATTTGACGATTACCGCAGGTGCTGACCTACCCACTCCGCATACCCCACCTGAGGCTGCCAGCGGATGTACACTACGGGACGCCGAGCTACTATCTAACGATCCTAGCAAATTCACGACGGTCGCCGCGGAAGGTTTGCTTCGGGAAAATGACAACACGGCGAACCACGTCAAACAGATTATTGCTCATCGAGGTGCCAGTGCGGAACGACCCGAATGTACATTGTCGGCGTTTGCCCGAGCTATCGAAGTCGGAGCGACTGCGGTCGAAATGGATGTCCGTACTACCCGTGACGGCAAACTCTATTTACTGCATGATGCGACACTCAACCGCACCACGGACTCAGAAGGCACTGCTTCCGATAAAACACTGGCCCAACTAAAAGAACTCGATGCCGGCTCTTGGTTTGACAAGAAATACCAAGGCGAACGAATTCCAGAGTTACGAGAAGCGCTACAACAATGCAAAACCAAAATTGACGTATTACTCGATCTCAAAGAACAGGGCACAAAGTATGCTCACCAAGTCGCCGCAGAGGTCATTAAATATGGTGACCCTCAACGTACGATCGTGGGCGTCCGCAGCGTTGAACAAGCCCTGCTATTTCGCAAACTACTACCCGAGGCGAAACAATTAGGTTTGATTCCGAACCCACAATCGATCGCCGCTTTCGTCGATGCTAAAGTTGAAACGATTCGCTTATGGCCCGATTGGCTCAAGGACAAATCACTCGTACCCCAAATCAAAAAACTCGGAGCACAGCTCCACCTAAACGGGACAACCGGTTTGCCGAACGAAGTATTACCATTGATCGCCCACCAACCTTTTTCCTTGTCAGCAGATGACCCAGCGACCTTAATCAAAACGCTTAAGTCGCTTATGCGAGATCGCCAGCCAAATTGTGTTTGCGAGATCTACAAGCTGTCGAATGCCGATGATCTGCCAAAACTAACACGGAGGGTGACACCTCAAACATTGCACGTTTCTAATGCGAAAAAGAACGGTTATTGTCCAGCTGCCATACTGTCGTGCCTAAAAATCGTCACCCCGCTCTATAGACAAGCTGGCGGTGAGCCGCCACAGTTTAATGCACCAGCTGGGAGTCATAAATTTGTATTTTCCCCGGCGTTGCAGTTTTTCCAAGATACCATTGGTAAACGATAAACAACCCATGATCCGTATCCTGCTAACAATCATCGTGCTTCTATTGTGTGCCACAACCCTTTGCGCCCAAGAAGTCACCGTCAAACTCAATTTCAGAAAGACGTGGGTCGAGACACCCATGGGCAAGCCGGTGATTGACCGCGGCAGTGAAGGTAGTTGGGATTTTACTGCGGTCGATAATCCTTATGTGTTTGTTGAGGACAATCGCTATTATTGTTTTTTTGAAGCACAAGACATCAAGGAATCTAATTGGCACGAACGAATTGGGTTGGCGATCTCAGAGGATGGTGTGCACTGGAAGAAACAAGCTAATAATCCAATTGTCGATGTCGGCGTGTCTGGAAGTTGGGACGGGGCTGTCGCCAAACTTCCAGCGGCCGTGATTAAACATGAAAGCCGGTACTATTTGTTCTACTCTGGACGAGATGTCCACGACACGAAAATGACATCAAAAAACATCGGCGTTGTAATTGCAACCGAGTTAACTGGTCAATGGATTAAATCCGCTCGCAACCCGCTGCTGCAAGGCCGCGAAGATAAATGGGACACACATGTCACGACGATGCCAACGAACATTTTTAAGCGAGACGATCGGTTTTGGTTGGGGTATCGAGGTATGCAGGGATTGTATTTCGATCAAGGCTTAGGATTTGCTAGCAGTGATAATTTACTGCAATGGCAGCAAGAGACTGATGAAGCGCCCGCTATATCGATCGACGAGGAGATTGCTTCAATGTCGATCGTCCAAGTCGGTGACGCCTACATAGGAATTTCTCAGCCAACAAAAATTGTAAACCGCCGCTACTGGAATTCCAAAGACCTCTTGAACTGGACCAAAGGGCCACCGGTGCTCATTAAGTCCAGTGGCAAAGTGGACACGATATCGAATCCGTTCCTTGTGCGTGGCAAATGGAACGTTCTTTACGAACAAGACGACCGTATCTACCAAGCGGTTTTAGGCGATAATTAACTCGCATTTATAGGTTTTCTCGCTGTACAAAAGGCCTACGGTATAGCCACCGGTGAACTATTTGCAGTTTTTTTCGTATTAATAGATAGCGTGTGACCTAACGTGTCACACCTGTTATCGAAGATATGCATTAGGACGGCAAAGCAGAGTGTTTTGCTTGAATTTTCACAACATTAATAGGAAGGACCCTATAGTATGAACGATAGCATTCTCAACGAAATCCCACGCGAGGCGTTAGTTTTGCACGACCGCAAATGGCTCGAGTATTGCCAATGGATCGCCTTTAAACAGGAACTCGAAGATGAAGCGGTTTGGTATTTTCAGGAAGTAGAATCCAAACGTCCAAGTAAACCTAGATAGAAACCTACTGGTGTAGATGTAGTCTTGCTGAAATCACATGAAAGCCTCGGCTTGCATGACTAGCGGTTTAGCCGCCTTTCAATCCCCCGGTTGACCGGATTACCGGTTTACGTGGCGACTAAAACGCATCATATTACTCGAACTAGTTATTCCCCGTGAAACATCACTTGTTCAGAGCAATAACTGCATGGCTACCCGAAAAGATCACTACTCGAGCATCTTCCTTTCAATCACAGATGCCAATCTGCCTCCAGATTTCATCAACGACTATAGTAAGTATTCCGATTTCAAGTTGTTGACCAAAGGTGGTAAAGCGACGCTACATACATGCGTTGATGCTGGATTGGGTCGTGTCGTGGTCCATAAATCGATTCATCCACATCTCGCCGACAATGTCCGAGAACGGCGGCGGTTTACGCGCGAAGCCAGAATTGCTGCGCAGCTACAACATCCCAACACCATTCCGATTTATGAAATGGGGCGGACTCCTAGCGGCAATCTTTATTTCACCATGAAGTATATTGCGGGCACCGATCTATTTCATCAAATTCAAAAACTGAAAGCCCATGATGCCACAGCAATAGAAGAGTATACGCTGGATCGGATGCTCGATATCTTCATGCAAGCCTGTCAGGCTTTAGCAAACGCCCACGCGCACGGTGTGATCCACCGCGACATCAAGCCCGAGAACATTTTGATTGGCCAGTTTGGAGAAGTTTGTTTAGTCGACTGGGGCGTCGCTAAAATCTGGGGAATGCCAAACGAAGAACGGACCCCGGAACAAAAAAAACGTGCCGAGCAATTAACCGCAACCGGCCAGCGTCCAGGCACTCCACTGTATATGTCTCCCGAACAAATCGTCGGCAGCTATTATGTTGACCAACGCACTGACGTATATTCAGCGGGCGTCGTACTCTATGAAATACTGTGCCTCGATGTTCCCTTCATGGGCAAGAATATTCACGGAACATTTGATATGGTGATTCACGACCAACCGATGTTGCCAAGTCAAAAGAACCCACGCCGCAAGATTCCATCACAGCTTGAGGCCATCTGTATGAATGCACTTGAAAAAGACCCAGCCAAACGGCAACCGAGCATTTCAGAAATCATTACGCAAATCCGAGAATTCCAACAGCATCAAAAAATGATCTCGTAATGTGCGGCAACGAGTCGATGTTTTACTCGTTCGTCTGCTATTTTAATGAACGCTTGATAAATTCAAAAAACGCATCCTTAATATGAGCCGGTGCGGCATGACCCATTAGCGGTTCATTGAGCATTGTTTTATTGCCCGGTTTTACATCGAGTACATTAAATGCCGCATAACAACTCGACGGCGGACACACAGAGTCGACAAATCCAACACTCATAATCGCTTTGCCCTGAAATCGACTTGCAAAATTTACAGCATCAATATAGCGCGATGCCTCGAGTGCATTGGCCTGGGCCACTCCGCTTGCATCGTAAGGCACAATTTTAGGCCATCCGTTAATCTGCCCAATTTCTCGGCCACCATGATCACAAATCGCAGGCACACCAACTGCGATCACTGTCACTCGGGCATCAATCCCACCAGCCGCTAACGCTTGACCACCACCTTGGCTATGACCAATCACAATCACATTCTTTCCGTCCCATTCTGGTTGCGAGGTGAGAAAATCAATCGCCCGTACAATCCGTAAATACATGTGGCGGAAATAAATTGTGTCGCGATCTTCTCTGCCAGAAAACCGATAATCCTTTAGCGGGCCACTCGTTTGTGTTCTATAGAAATCAGCCGGTTTTCCGTTAGCAATGCCATGTGCATTGATGTCCATCGACAACATGCCTGCTCGAGCTCCTGTCACGGCTGCCGCTAACGACGAACTCCGTACCCCTGCTCCATGAACCCACAAAATAGCGGGCGCTGACTTTGCTGCCGCTGTTTTTTGCTTAACGTAATAACCCGATACAGGCCTCGGTGCGACACAAGTCACTTGTACATCAAAACATTCCAATTGAGAGTCACTATATTCGACTCGTGTCAATGTACTGGCCATTTTGACCTTGGCGAGTTCCGCTCGTTGCTTGTCCCAAAACGCATCAAAATCATCTGGCACCGGCAAGCCCGGTTTGATTTCCGTAACGGAAAATCCTACCGCGACAGTCAACATAATTGGCTTACCCGTTGCTGGTGTGTAAGTCACATGGCAACGGATAAACTGAGGTTTGTCGGACGCCAACTTGATAGTCACCGGTTTTGCAGCTAGCTTGATACCTGTTTTCGCTGAGACGGTTTCCAGAAAATTGTCGGCCCGATAATCAATTACACCTGTGGTAATTTGCTTGTCCCCCTCAGTCACTGAGACCGTTAGCGAAGCTGTTTCTCCTACTTGGTACAACGCGTTTTCATGATCAGGTGTTACTTGTAGTGTGATCGCTGCCGCAAATACCGTAGCGTGATTGACAATGGCAAGGACAGTGAGAAGAACAGCAACACGAAGTAATTTCAAGGTAGAAAACATATAAGGATCCAAGAAGTAAATTGTCAATCAATCGTTAGTAAACAAGCCTATATTCTACAATATTTCTCCTTTACCTTTGCCACGGCAAGCGAAAATGGAAGTCATCGCAGCGATCGAGAATTTTACCATCGTGTGCATTCGTGCAAATTTGTGGATACATTTGTGCGGAACTTTAAGAACTGGCAGCCTCGAACAATTGCCAACTAATAGTAAATTGCCCCTCGACGTGATAAAATACGCATTACATTTTTGTACCCATCTAAAAATAGGACCATTGATCTATGCGATCTATGCCACGACGAACAAACAACCGTTTCCAACTTGCAACAGTACTCTTTTCCGTTTGTTGCGGTCTCTTGTTTACTCAGCCGACGACCGCTCAAAATCTAGAGCTACCTGAAAATACCAACATTACCATTATCGGTAACACACTCGCCGATCGCATGCAGCATTATCCTTGGTTGGAGTCCTACACCCAAGCGTTACACCCCAATCATTCGATCGTATTTCGCAACCTCGGTTTTTCCGGTGACGAAGTCAATGCCCGTCAACGCTCAGCAAATTTCGGTAGCGCTGACCAATGGCTAACGAAAACCAAGGCCGATGTCGTACTCTGTTTCTTTGGGTACAACGAAGCCCTGCGGGGAGCCGACACTGTCGACGCATTTAGCAAAAACTTAGCAACCATGATCGATGGTATGCTGGCACAAAAGTACAACGGTACATCCCCGCCAACTGTCGTCATCTTTTCACCAATTGCCCACGAAAACCTCGATAGTCCCCATCTCCCCGACGGCAAGCAGAACAATGCCTTGCTCGAATTGTTCACTCGCGCAATGCAGCAAGTATGCCAGCAAAAGTCCGTACGATTTGTGGACATCTTCCATCCAACACTAGCAGCGTATCAATCTCTCAACGGGCCACAAACGCAAAATGGCATCCATCTGAAAGACAATGGCTACGAAATGCTAGCACGAATAATCACGAAATCCCTCTTTGGACGAACGGGGCCAGAGGCAAGCAAAACAGAACTAGTCAAACGTATCCACTCAGCGGTGCAAGATCGCAACTACTACTGGTTTAGTCGCTATCGAGTCGTCGACGGTTATAACGTCTACGGTGGTCGATCAAAACTAGCTTGGTTCGGTCAATCCAACGCCGACGTGATGAAACGTGAAATGGAAATTTTTGATGTGATGACTAGCAACCGCGACAAACGCGTAATTGCAGTTGCTCATGGTAGCGATCTCAAAATCAAAGATGACAACTTGCCCGCAGAACTCGTTGTGAAAACCAACATTCCCGGGAAACTCGAAGGTGGCGCGCACATATACTTAGGTGCTGACGAAGGCATTAAGAAAATGCAAGTCGCCGAGGGGATGCAAGTGAATGTCTTTGCCTCTGAGGAAATGTTCCCCGAACTTATCAATCCAGTCCAAATGGCTGTCGACCCTGACGGTAAACTTTTCGCTTCCGTATGGCCCTCCTACCCACACTGGAATCCCACACTACCACGAACCGACCGCCTCCTCTGTTTTCCCGATGAAGACCGCGACGGAGTGGCAGACGAATGTATAATTTTTGCCGACAAACTCAATAGTGTCACCGGTTTTGAATTTTGGGGCGGCGGAGTACTAGTTGCCGCGCCTCCAGAGATTTGGTTCCTCAAAGACACTGATGGTGACAATGTCGCCGATGAAAAGATTCGCATGCTGCAAGGCCTTTCCAGTGCAGACTCTCATCACAGCGCCAATGCATTTGTGATTGGTCCCGGCGGTGGATTGCATTGGAGTCGTGGTATTTTCAATGTCGCCAGTATGGAAACACCAACCAAAACATTCCGCTCTGGACAATCTGGGGTCTACCGCTTCGACCCACGCACCTATGAAATTGAATTTGTATTTCCGATTGGCCCCAACCCCCACGGTGACTTCTTTGATCAATGGGGATATCAATTCGCTAATGACGGTACAAGTGGAACTGGATCTTATGTTAATCTTGGAAAAGGGAACGGCAACAAAAAATGGTTTACTAAGCGAGTACGTCCGGTTGCTGCCACAGGAATTTTATCCAGCAGCCACTTCCCTGAACACAATAACGGCAATTTCTTGGTTTGTAATTGCATCGGATTTCTGGGCGTGCTGCAGCATAAGGTCGAGTACGACGGAGCGGATATTATCGCCAAGGAAATCGAACCCATTCTAGTTTCATCGGATCCTAATTTCCGGCCTACCGATATTGAGATTGGTGGCGACGGAGCATTGTATGTATCCGACTGGGCAAATGCCATTGTCGGACATATGCAACATAATATGCGCGATCCAAATCGTGACGCAAACCATGGTCGCATCTATCGCGTTTCTGTACCTGGCCGTCCTCTCGTGGAACCCGTGAAAATGATCGGTAAGCCAATTGAACATGTTTTACAGTCATTCTTATTGCCTGAAAACGGAGTTCGTTATCGAGCACGACTTGAACTCAGCGGGCGAAAGTCTGTCGATGCCACCGCAGCCGTTAGCCAATGGGCTAGTACATTAGACGTAAAAAATCCAATCCAAGCCCAAGCACTATTGGAATGCCTCTGGGTTTTCGAGGAACACCGAATTGCGAATCTGCGGTTATTGAAAACTGTTTTCCAAGCCGCAGACGCACGAGTGCGATCTGCCGCCATTCGAACCCTCGGTCATTGGGCTGGTAAAGTGTTGGATTGGGAATCCACCTTGCAGGCTGCCGCCAAAGATGAATCTCCTTTAGTCCGCGCAGAAGCGATGAAGGCAGCCGTAGAACTTCAAGGCTTGGCTGCAGCAGAAGTTGTCTTCACTGTTTCTACCAAACCGCTCGATGCTGAACTACAAAGAGTTCTGGCGTACGCAACAAAATCTCTGGACGTGGATGCAATCATTCAAGATGCGATTGCCAACAAGACACCACTTTCCAACGCCGCTCAGCAATATGTACTGCGAAATGCTAGCATTGATGATCTTTTGAAAATGGATGCCAGCGAAGGTGTTTTTATCGCAATTCTCGCTAGGGCTCAGGCCTCACCCAGCCAACTTCAGACAGCGATTACAGGATTAGCTAAAATCCAAAACAGTTCAGCAATCAATCTCATCGTCGACTTGTTAGTCGAACGTGATGCAAGTGGCGACGAAAGCACACAAGGTTTGGCTGTGCTACTAGTCGGACAGAGCATTTCTGATTTGCAACAACGCGTTGCCGACATTGAACAGTTAGCGCTGGCTGGTAAATCCGCTCAAACGCGGCAATACGCTTTTGCTGCTTGGATCACGACCGACGGCAATGGCGACAACGCTTTTCTAGCTGCCACCCGCGACCGTGATTCCCTGCATGATTTTCTCAGTGCCGTCCATCTCATCAATAGTGTTGATGTGCGCGAACAACTATACGGGAAAATTCGCCCACTGACGACGGAGTTGCCTAGTCAACTTGGCAGTGAATCCACAACCGGAAGCCTTGGGCTACCCGGCATCCATGTTGATTACTACTTCCCTTCAGCGGCTAATGTTGACATCAAAACGCTCGATAAGATGACCCCCAAGCAATCGGGAGTCGTTCCAGCGATCAGTATCAATGTTCCTCAACGAAAGGAGATCGATAGGTTTGCCTTAAAATTCACAGGCTTTCTCCAAATTAGAAAACCGGGTAAATACACGTTTTATGCTATCTCGGACGATGGCTCTCGAATCTATCTCGACGACAAGTTATTAGTCAACAATGACGGCTTGCACGGACCAGTTGAAAAGTCCGCAGCGGTCGATCTTTCGACAGGTGCACATAAAATCGTGGTTACGTATTTCGACAATGGTGGCGGTGATGCGTTAGCCATTCGTTGGTCTGGTCCCGGCATCAAGAAGCAAGATATTCCTGCTAATCGATTGTCGTTAAGTGGCGGAGAAACTTTACATGACCATGCGATCCGAGCTTTGGTAACAGTACCTGGTCATGAGCCCGAAATGTTTACCGACCTAACACTGCTGCTCAAAGCGGGACTGCATCGCAATTCTGCGATTGCTGCATTATTAACCATTGCACCAGAGCATTGGAACAAAGCGCAACTACCATCGCTAGCAGACAACCTCGTTGCCTATTTAAGCGAAATCCCCGCTCAATTTCGTACAACTGGCCCGGCACTAGAAGCCATCAAGCTAGCACGTGCTGTCGGCAAACAACTACCTGCGGATCAAGGACAAGCAATCGAAGAGCGGTTAAAGAACTTGGATGTGCGAGTCATTGCCATCGGCACCGTGGCTCATCGCATGATCTACGACAAAGAACAAGTTGCTGTTCAAGCTGGGAAACCTGTTGAGTTTCGTTTTTCCAACACAGACAACATGCCTCACAACTTTGTCATAACGGCTCCAGGCACGATGGAAGAAATTGGCTTACTCGCGGAATCAACCGGACGCGATCCAGACGCCATGCAACGACATTATGTTCCCCAGAGCGAACACATCTTGCTACAAAGCCAATTATTACAAACAGGTGAAGTTCAAGCTCTACTATTCGATGCCCCCACGACTCCCGGCGTATATCCCTACGTATGTACCTACCCCGGACACTGGCGACGAATGTACGGGACCTTATATGTGGTAGCCGATTTATCAGCATATCAAGCGAACCCCGAGCAATACCTCGCCAACAATCCATTGCCTATTCTGGACAATCTATTGAAACTCAGTAGTCGTGGTCGCGAGTGGAAACTGGATGAGCTCGTTGGGGATATCGATCCACTGCCAATGGGTAGGTCGTTTGAGGTTGGCAAGGAATTGTTCAAGGTTGCGAGTTGTGTATCGTGTCACAAACTAGGTGATCAAGGTCAGGTTTTCGGTCCGGATCTGGCGAAGCTAGACGTCAAAAAGCACACCACTTTAAACGTTTTAAAATCGCTGATTGAGCCCTCCAAGGAAATTGACGATAAATTCCGTTCCCAAATATTTCTGTTGGATTCTGGAAAAGTTATCACCGGTATGATTGTTAAAGAAACTGACGATGCAATTCACGTCGTGATTGACCCATTAGCCAAAGGCAAGCCGACAATCATCGCTCGTAATGAAATCGAAGCTCAAAAGAAGTCGGACGTCTCATTAATGCCAAAAGGATTGCTCGATAAACTATCGCGTGAAGAAATTCTTGACTTGATCGCGTACGTCATGGCCCGTGGAGACAAAACCGACAAGCAATATGAGCACGACCACAATCACTAGAACATTCGTCGGGTATTTCCGAAACTGCTGGCTGCCAACGGTTATCCTTCTTTTTTTCGGAACCTCATCCGTCTGGAGCGACAACTGGCATCAGGCCGCTGGGCCAAACCATAATTTTGTGGTTCAGGGGAACGCTCCGTCGTTCTTTAGCGTTTCGAATAATAAGAATATATTGTGGCGAACAGCATTACCAAACACTGGTCAGGGAACGGTGATCCTGTCCGGAAAACATGCATTTGTCCTGTCGCATGCACCCGTCAAGCAGGACACACAAACCGGCTCGCTGTGCGTAGGTCAGGCCTTTGACGCCGTCACCGGCAAGCAACGGTGGCAGCGGGATATTCCTGGTGTCCGCGAAATAGATCTCTCTAGCCTGTTCAGTGATAATACGGCAGCTTCACCAACCACAGACGGGACCTACATCTGCTTTGTGAATGTAGGTGGATCTATCCAAACCTTCGACTTTGACGGTGACCCGATCTGGTCGTATGCATGGACGCCGTTCGGCAGACATCATTCGCGACAACATGAGCCGTTGATTTTTGACGACCACCTTGTTGTCATGCAAACACCCCAGCAGGACTTGCCGCTGGAGCTACTCAACAAGGAAAAGGCGCGATCCATCGCTGGAGACCCGCGATACTGGACTCACTTGCAATCGTTCAATGTAAAAACGGGAAAACGCCAGTGGGTCGCCGAAGCTGGAACCTCCATACATTCCACTTCGCTATTTGGTCACCTCGCCAATGGTCAGGCAGCCATTCTCACCGGGCGTGGGGGGGGACATAAACCGCTGGAAAAACCATACGGACTGTCACTTGTAAATGCAGATAATGGTAAATCCATCTGGAACAAAGCCCTAAATTATCCAACATTCCAAAATACCTGCTGGAACGAAAAAATGGCCTGCATGTTCAGTGGCACAGAACATCTCGTGTTGGATATCGGGACGGGAGACATCAGCCAACGGCAGTCTTTGACGAATCAGGTCGCCGTCTGTGCCCACACTCCCTCAGGCTACACTCGCAAGGTAAATCAAGACCTCAATGATTACATCTCTGGCTATAAAAAACCGATCACCTATCAAACAAATATACGGATTGGTGACTACCACTATTTTATGGCTCATCACGCTAAGATGATTGGCCGAGTTCATATTGGATCCGGCGCAGTTGAGTATTTGCAGGTACCCGCTCAGGTTGTGAGACTTCCAGATCAAGAGGATGTGCTCCGCTGGGACACCACCCTGCCCAATGACCTGCGAAATGCAGAGGGCTATCTGGTCACTCAGGATAAACGTAATGCCGGATCGGGCTGGGGACACGTGTCCGCTCCGCCTCCGATTGTCGTTGGCAAGAATATCTATTTTCCGACCATGGTCGGTATCGTATACGTCCTTCGCTGGGACGCTAAGATACTCGATCAGCGAGCGCTTTTGTCTATTAGTGATCTGGGCAAGGCCGGAGAAACATGGTCCCTTTCCGGACTCTCCTACGCCAATGGCCGGCTCTATGCACGCACGCTGAAAGAACTAATCTGTATCACAGCCACTCCGTAATTATCGCCGCCAACCCACGGGCTGAACCCACGCCTGTTGTAATTGCCCCGGATAAGTCGGCAAGGAGTGTTTTTTGTCCGCGGTAATCACTGCTCGAACATACAGTTCATTACCCGACAGAGTATAACTGGCATGGTTCCCTTGAACCGTTGCGAGCACTTTGCCCACATCTTTTGAATAGATCCGCGTGGCACGCTGTACCGCTCCGCCTGCGCCGGGTCGAGGTGTGGAGACTAAGTCCGCATTGGTGCGTGTGCCGATAAACTGCGTCGTATAGCTCACACCATCTTCCGCTTGAATATCGATCACATACTTTTTTGTCCGTGCTGAATATCGCACATCCGTCAACATAACTCCTGACGAAGAATAGAACTCTCCGATTCTCATGGCTGTAATAATAGCCGCCGGTTCGAGGCTCTTACTTCGTACCATGACAAACGATCCTCCCGGCGGACTTGACCCGCGGCCGTGATAATTATGAGCGTCATCAACTCCCACACCAAACAAGGGCGGGCTTTGCAATTTTGCCAACCTGAGTGTATTAGCGATGTCCCAAAAATCATCTAATGAAGGATGGAATTCGTCCCCTAACTGGTTGCAATCAGAACTCGTATTACATATTTCAAAGAAGTCTTGCTGAATAACTGAGGCAAGTTCTTCCGCTGTAATAGCATAATGAAAATTTGGATGGTTTAAGTGCAACAAGATTGGTTGCTTGGTCAACCGCGATTGCCTTGCCACAATACGCACATTGCCCTTTAGTGCATCGAGTGCGGTGGCTCCGCCCGCCGGCGCGATCACGGATTGCACATTGATCGCGTTCATATGAACGGGGACGTCTTCAGCTTTATCTGATATCTCTTCGCCCTCGATCAGCAAGAACTTGGCGGGCACTTCAAACATGTCTCGGAATTCACCAAGTTTTTTCAATCGAATCTCATGTGATTTCTCACCTGGAGTACCACGCGATTCGACCCATTTTTTCCCAAACGACGCAGCGTATTTTTCAAGAATGTCATGTCCCCCGCGTTCCTTCAATTTCTCAACGGACATCCATTTCTCACCGCGACTAAGAATATTATGATCTGACAAAACGAGAAAATCATAGTCGTTTTCTGTATACCATTTGACAATCCGTTCGGGGAAATCATTGCCGTCGCTCCAAAAAGTATGGGTGTGCGTGTTGCCCTTGTACCACTTTTCAGCGGCGTCGACCGCACTACAGACGGCCAGTAATAAAACAGCAGCCCAAATCCATTTCAACATGCTCGAATCCCTCTTCAAGTTTTGCTATTAATTCGATTCCGCTTTACCGGTAGACGTGTCTCGTCGAAAATTCAACTTGGTAATAACTGGTCGAACTTTAGCCAATTGTTTATCAGAAAGCCGATCTACATTTCGAGCGGTTTCCAGCCATCGCTGTTCCATCGCCGCCACACGCTCTGGATGCTTGAAAGCGAGATCGTGCATTTCAGTACGATCTGTTGCTAAGTTATACAACTCCCAGCGACCACGCTTAGCCGACACCAACTTCCAATCGCCTTCACGCCAAGCTCGGTCAAATCCAAAATGAAAATACAATTTTTCATGTGGAGCACGTTGGCTTCCGTAAAAAATCGGAGCTAATGACTTACCTTGCAACGGATCCACCTGCCGGCCCTCTGCTTTTTTTAGATACGTCGCATTCGCTACGTCAATAAAGGTTGCCATGAAGTCGATCAAATGACCGGGTTGCTCTGTAATTTCACCTGGCTTTGTTTTCATACCTTTTGGCCAATGAGCGATAAGCGGTGATGAAATTCCACCCTCATGCTGATTCTGTTTATAGAGTCGAAATGGAGTGTTGCAGGCATTAGCCCAACTCGCGTCATAACACCAATAAGATTTCGGATCCCACGGTTTTAAATATCGCCCTCGAGTACGTTCAAAAGGACAACCCCCGTTATCGCTACAAAATAATATCAAGGTATTGTCCAACACACCTTTGGCTTTTAAGTGGTCAACAATCCGTCCAATATTGCGGTCTAACACACTAATCATGGCTGCATAGACTTCCATCCGATCCGATTCCCATTGTTGTTCCTGAGCGTTTAATGATTTCCATGCTGGAACATGATCGCTGCGCTGGCTTAACATGGTCCCTGCGGGAAACAGCCCCTGCTCTAATTGCCGAGCGAATCTCGATTCCCGTAATTGATCCCAACCATCATCGTAATTACCGCGTTGTTGCTTTACATCAGCCTCGGGTGCTTGTAACGGATAATGTGGAGCATTAAAAGCAGCGTACAGCAAGAACGGTTTACCACTAGCAATTCCTTCGTCCATAAAATCGAGCGCAAAATCTGCAATCACATTTGTAGTGTAAAAAGGTTTTCCGTTGAACTCTTGCGGGACAGCCCACTGCTCGCCGTTTAATCGAAACGAACCATCACCGGTGAAGAAATTGGTTGCACCTGACAAATGCCCCCAATATCGTTCAAATCCAAAATCGGTAGGTTGATTATTCAAATGCCATTTACCGACCATCGAAGTAAAGTAACCCGCATTCTTTAACACTTCAGCAATCGTAACGCCTCGTTTTAGGCTCGCACCACCGGCTTGATCGCAATACAGCCCAGTTAAAAGTGAAACCCGTGAACTATGACATTTTGCCGTATTGTAAAACTGGCTAAATCGCAGACCATGATTAGCTAAATCGTCCAAGGCTGGTGTTTTGATTTCGGATCCATAACAGCCGATATCTGAAAAGCCGAGATCATCAGCCATTATCAGCACAATATTAGGCCGTTCAACTGCCTGTAAATGCCTGTCGTTTCCGATCAACCCAATCATCAACACCAATAACAGAGTGATATAAATACGTGGCTCTTTATTCATCTCGATCTTTCCTTCACTCGTTACGCACAACTGACATCCGGCGCATCAACGCAATACAAATATTCTCTCGTTGTTTAACGTAAACCGTTAGGACGTTACATCTTTATTTCGTTCTTTACCGAGGAATTCTAATTCATATCGAGTCACTCTTAAAGAGACCTGTTTCGAGACAGATATGAACTGACCGCTAGCATTGCGGATTTCTAATCCAACGCCTAATCCAAGACCAAATGAGAAGTTAGAACCGGGAGTAGCATTTACAAATTGTTTTGTGAATTCAAACGACTGTAATGTCGGATTGGCTGCATCAATCAACGTTGGTTTAATTTGTTGTTCCGCCATAACATTGCGGCCGTTGATTTGCTTTTCCTGTTGGGTGAATTGAAAGTAGACAAGGTGACAAGTCAGTTTAGTATCGAACAAATCTGCAAAGGACTGTGCATCACCTTCAGCAAGTAATTCGATCTTAATACGATAGGTCCCTGGGAACGGACTACGAACTTCTTGAGCCAGTATCGCCGATGTCGTCTTTGCTATTTCCTTAGTTGGCTCAAACGAAAAGTGAGCATGTTGGGATAATTCTAGTTCGTGGATTTTCTGAGGTTGCGCCAACGAAATCAGCACACCGTTGTCTGCCGGTGTAACAAGTTGTCGCCAGCCCTTTGGACGCGATGGAGTTAGAGCGGGGCGGATTGCATCATCCATTTGAAACTGTGTGTTACCGATGATTCTCTTTTCATCAAACACTGGCACACGGTTCACATCTCCAGTCGATTGGACAAGATCCAGGTTCGCTTTTGCATCACCGAGTAAACGGAACAAGGGTTCTTCGTGGCTCAAGGATAATTCTCGTCCCACAGGATCGGTGAATGTCCCACGATGATCTAATCCGAGTAAATGAAAAATCGTCGACGTCAAGTTACCCGGTTCGACTCGATCCGTCAGCGGATAAGCACCATCACGATCCGAACTGCCGTAGATTTGGCCACCACGAATTCCCGCTCCCGCCAGTGTACAACAAAACACACTGCCCCAATGATCGCGACCACCTTTTGCATTAATCTTGGGCGTACGTCCAAATTCGCCAATCGCCACGACAAGTGTTTCATCGAGCAATCCGCGCTCTTCTAGGTCCGTAATTAAAGCGGAATAGCCCACGTCAAAAATTGGACATAATACGTCCTCTAAGCGATCGTGATTCTGGGCATGCGTATCCCACAACGGATTATCTGAAGCATTATCGCCGGGTTCCCGTGGCCAATTAACGTGGACCAAACGTACACCCGACTCAATTAACCGCCTCGCCAACAACACACATTGACCCCATCGATTACGACCGTAACGATCACGTACGGCAGTCGGTTCTTGATCAATTGAAAACGCCGTTCTCGCTTTTCCCGACGTCAATAAATCAAACGCTTGGCGTTGATAGGTTGAAAAGACATCCAAGCTCTTAGCGCCATCAATTTCCCGCAGGCGATCTTCAAATTTTTGTTGTAATCTGCGGCGCTGCTGCAGACGTCCGGTGGTAATTCCGAGAGGCTCGAGCCCTTCGATGTGATAGTCTGCACGTGATGGGTCACCGATAAATCGCTCGGGATTCCATTGAGCCCCCATCAATCCGCCGGTTTGCCCAGCAGGCGTGACACTGGCATTCAAGCGAATAACATCTGGGATCATCACCGTGCTCAAACCTGGCATAACATCGCTGGGCCGATATCGTTTGATTTGCGATCCATAAAAAGGCCAATCCGACGGCTGGATCGTACGGGCATTAGGGCCTTGATACTTATAGCCCGTCAGTACCCAATGCCCACTACTTGAATGAATGTTATCATCCGTTGCCATACTCCGAATAACCGCCAATTTATCAGCCAATGCTGCAGTTCTAGGCAGCAGTTCACAAAACTGCATTCCAGGTACGGTGGTTTGAATTGGATTAAACGGGCCGCGGATTTCTACAGGCGCGTTTGGTTTGGGATCGAACGTTTCATGCTGGGGTGGCCCACCATTGAGATACAAAAAAATCACATTTTTGGCTTTACCAAACGAAGGCCCATGCAACTCGTCGCTCGGCGAAGCGCTCAATAGTCGCGGCAGCGCGAGGCCCCCCATTGCAAGCCCTCCCACTCGAACCAACTCTCGACGATTCATTGGGTGCATAATATTTTCTCATTCCATAGTATCAAAACGTCAATCTGTATTATACCGTATCAGTGGTTGGCTTAACGGGTAATATATTGCCACGTAGTAATTCCCTATTATAACATTCCGGTTATGGGTTTTACCCGTTCGTCAGACGCAGGGTGTTCACCCGACAATATCGTAATGTGTGTATAATTAAATTTATGTCAAATCCGGACAACAATTGGACGTTTCTGCATGTTAACGATAGCCACATGGGTACACCACGTAGTTATCGATTTCGCCCAGCTGTAAATAAGCGGTGGGCAGCAATTCGCCAACAAATGCTCGACATCAATGCAGATCTTGTACTGCACGGAGGCGACTTAACACGCGACGGTGATACGCATGAATTCGAGTATGAACAAGCCCGTGATGACTTGGCTGCATTTGAGTGCCCCGTCCATATCATTCCGGGCAATATGGATGTCGGAAACAAACACACGGATCGTAACGGAGCAAAAAAACGTTGGGATCCGCAAGGACTTGGCTGGTTTGATCCCGACCTCAATATGACTGCCGAACGGCTCGAATTGTTTACCCAATACTTCGGCACCATTCAATGGTCTGTAGTACACCGAAATGTACGATTCACCGGTTTTTATGCCGCCGTAGCTGGTAGCGGGCTGCCCCAAGAAGAAGACTTCTGGCGTTTCATTGAGCAGCTCCCCCAGTTAACACAAACCGAGCCCACAAAACACCACGTTGCTGTTATGCACTATTGGCCTTTTATGGAATCCCTTAATGAACCCGCATGGGATCTGACCGACTTAGAACAATACGACAATTGGTATTTTTCAATTGACCCGCCACACCGCCAGAAACTATGGGCTATATTGCAACAGTCCAATGTTGAAATTCTATTCTGTGGGCACGTACATACCGGCCGCTCCATGCAATTAGTCGATGGCATCCGAGTTTACCGCACACAAGCAGCAGGAAACACTTCCCAACTCGCCGAACGCTGGGAAGATGCTGATACCCGATTTGGTTTTCAATGCTGTGATGTCACCGCGGATGGAATACACGTTCAGTTTGTAGTGGGTAATGACCAATGTGAAGAATTTGACACCTTCGGACCCTTAGGACATCCACCCATTGAAGAACGTGATTATCAAGTCGCAACGCAACAACCTTCATTAACTCCCGACCCTTAAGGTATTCTGCATGTTTTCACCGTCCTCATTATTCCGTCAATCGCAGCATCTTGTGATTCTCGCAATCGCCGTGGTGTGCTGGCAACCAACTCACATTACCGCTGAAACCAATTGGCAGGCTGGCCTAGGGAGTGAAGTTATCACTCCAAACGGTTCCATGTGGATGGCGGGATACGCCAGCCGCACGAAACCGGCAGAAGGTAAAATTCATGACCTGTATGCCAAGGCGATCGCACTGGAAAGTCCTGATAAGACTCGTTTAGTCATCGTCACCTTAGATCTCATTAGTATTCCGTATCCGATTCGTGATTATCTTGAAGCTGAAGTCAAAAAACGGTTTGACTTACCTCCCGCTGGACTATTAATGAATTGTTCGCACACACATTGTGGCCCGGAAATACGAACAACACGCTGGAGTGACGATGGCTTACCAACCGAGCGACTAGCGGCAGCAAAATCCTATGTCACATTCTTGAAATCAAAGTTGGTACAAGTCGTTGAGCAGGCGATAGAAGATCTGCAACTTGCAGATGTTTCTTTTTGTCGAGCGCGGTGTGGGTTTGCCATGAACCGACGACTGCCGTCACCAAACGGTTACCGTAACTTCCCCAATCCTAACGGTCCCGTCGATCACGACGTACCCGTTCTTCGTGTTCGCAGCGCCGCAGGGAAACTACGTGGCATCTTGTTTGGTTATGCTTGCCACAATACAACGTTGGGCTTTTATCAATTCTGCGGAGATTTTGCTGGATTCGCGCAACTAGCGATCGAAGAAGCCAATCCTGGGGCCCTGGCCCTTTACATGCAAGGCTGTGGGGCAGATATCAATCCCTATCCACGTAGCACATTGGAACTTGCCAAACAGCACGGGCAGTCATTAGCGACTGCCGTCCAATCCGCGCTAGAAACCGAAGCAACGCCACTTGTCGGTGAATTGCGAACTAGCTATGGCAAAGCGACCGTTGAGTACTCAACTCCGCCAACTAAAGACGAACTAGTCAAGCGAACTAAGTCGTCCAATAAATACATTGCCATCCATGGCCAGCGGTTACTCAAGCAACTTACAACCGATGGCCAACTGCGTAGCACTTATGATTGCCCGATTCAAGTTGTCCAGCTAGGTGATAAGCTAAAGATGATTGCCTTGCCCGGCGAGACGGTTGTTGATTATGCGTTGCGAATAAAATCCGACTTAACAACTACGCCCGATTCCGGAGCTTCAGTCTGGGTCGCTGGATATTGCAATGATGTATTTGCATATGTGCCAAGTCGGCGAGTGCTACTTGAAGGTGGCTATGAAGCGGGTGATGCCATGAAGTATTTCACGACGGTCCTGCAGCATGGTCCATTCGCTCAAAATGTCGAAGAAATCATTATTCGCAAAGTCTACGAGCTAAACAAAAGCCTAGAAAAGTAAATCGCCGTTTCATTAACACACTCATCGTCAAAGGACATCCATTCATGGTTCATCAACTACGCAATTACACGCTTCATCTTCTGTATACAATAATCGCTTTCACGTTTTGTCCGCACGTTGCAAAAGCAACAGATGCCGAACCTGGAAAACAAGTCCAACAGTCAACGACCATTGTCACAGACGGCGAACAATCCAGCATCCCTCATTGGACCTATTTGCCGAAGTCCTACAGTGACAATGCCAAGCAGGCCGTTCCACTACTATTATTTTTACATGGGGCTGGGGAAAGCGGCGACGATTTGAACCAAGTACTTCAATGGGGGCCACCCAAGAGAATCGTTGAAGGAAAACACTACCCGCTGGTAATTGTCTCACCACAATGTCCGGACCGCAAAATTGGTTGGAATGGCAAGCAATTGGTAATGCTTATCGATGAACTCGTCGGAAGATATAACATTGACCGCCGACGAATTTATTGCACCGGATTGAGCATGGGAGGTGCTGGTACGTTCAAAATAATGGAAACGGCACCACGTTTGCTAGCTGCGGCTATACCAATTTGTGGTCGGGGAAATATCGAAAACGCCAGTAAAATGACCCACCAGAGCGTGCGAATATATGTTGGATCTGAAGACGGCGTATTACAAGCAAATCAGCAAATTACGACAGCGATCAAGAAAGCCGGCGGGGATGTTGCCCTCACCGTTTACGACGGCGTTGGGCACGTGTGTTGGCCAGCGGTTTACGAAGATCCAAAATTCTACCGATGGTTGCTGACACAAAAACGAAACCATTAATGCGAAGATAAATCAATGGCGGCGGGCGGCACCTATCTTTTGTTGATTTTTTCTAATGGCTGCAAGGGTACCAGCGCGGGGTCACCGATGATGACATAAAGCAATATGTTCTGTGGTACGCCCCGTTGTTCTGGTGTAACTTCTTGTACGACAAATTTTCCGGGCCCTAAACCACGCATGTCCATCAAGGAATTAATTAACTGTTGGTAGGATTCACCGACACTTTTACCTTGCATCCATTTTTCTAAAACTGGATATAGATGCGGGAAACCGGAACTGAGCCGCATATGCCCAAAAAACACTGTGGCTCCACGATCAATATATCGAGTGCTGAAAGATTGGCGTGGCGTCACAGCATAGCCACCCGGAATGCGCGTCATCTTTGGAAAATCCGTTTTCAACGGTGCTGCTGCAAAACATGAACCCGACAAGACAATCTGGTTATTAGACCGTGTCAAAATACCATCGATGTCAACCGAACACGACATACCAGGGGAACCATGGCCGTGCATAATAACCAACGAAGCATCAGCTAAAGCTGTTGCTGCCGCAGGTTCAAATTTCTTAACGAAATCTCCTTTATTCTTCATCTGGATGTTCCATGTTTGTGGACCGCTTAGATGAGGAGCGTCGTCTGCGGCAGGAGTGTAAATCGCGATGGTTGGAGTTTGTATTCCAAAAGTGCTGAATACGTTCCGTAGGATTCCCGCTTTCTGTAGCGATCTAGATTCTTGATTAGATGGCACTTGGCTAATAGCCAAAGGCTTCAGTTGTTTTTGTGCGATACTCTCGAATTTGATGGAACGTTGAATCAATGCCGCAAAGGACTTCGCATCCGACGCTAACAACACACCCGGATAAGCATCTAAGTACTTGTCATCGTCTAACGTACTTAGCAACTCCCACATTCCTAGCAACATGTTCTCGCGATACGACTCCAACCGCGGGGCTATGGCGACATATTGCGGCTTAAGATCGATGAGTTGCTTGCGTACCGCTGACAAAACATCCTGCTGGTAGATTTTTCCCAGGTCGGCCACATGAATTATTTTGGCTTGGCGATATTCTGCCAACTCACGTAAGGCCGCCATGTATGGGTCGTCAGTGTGATCTGTAATGATGACATAGCCACTGCCCAACGGAGCGTGATGTTTCAGTTTCAGTATAAACGCTGAATTACGAAGAATCGCCGTTGCTGGCCGAGGCGATTGCCTATCAATGCGGGGCAGATCGCTGATTGCAGGAATCGTAAACTCTTGGGTAAGACCCGGCTTGCATTGCAACAACAACAGGGCCAATAGAATTTTTGCGGTCAGATTCATAGGATTCAAACGCACCAATAATTGTAGGAAAAATCTCGCACGGAGATCAGCTTCTTTCAATGTGTCAGCCACGCTCCGCAGTTTTATTATGAGATGGTTTGTTTCCGGTAAGGACTGCATTGATGGCATCCTCAACCAAATTCGTTTGGCCGTGCTTGAATTGGCCGAAATATCGCAGCTTGCCGTCCGCGTCGATGATTACCGTCGTGGTCGTCATTTTAGCGCCAAATAAATCTGCTACACGGCCTTTCGCATCCATCATGACTGGCATCGTTAGATTCTTTTCTTTTAGGAATGCAGCCACGTCCTTACCGCTTTCGCCGACACTGCTATCGACGGCCATGATCGCAACCTTACCTCGATATTTAGTTGCCAGACGACTCAATGGCTGTTCAACATGACGGCAACTACCGCAAAATGAGCACCAAAATGTGAGAACCGTTATGCCACTGCTATTACTTTGTTTATCACTGGCCAAGTCTCGCAATTTGACCGTCTTGCCAGTCACAGTTTTCATCGCGAAATCGGGGGTTGCTTGACCAATCGCCAACGGCTGGTCTTTGGCTTGAACTTGTGAACCAAGCACACACAACGTAAAGATGATCGATACGGAAAGGAATCTCATTTTTGGGTAATCCAATGTATTAGTTAAAAAAAAGTCTTAGTTTTATTATAGAGTACCTCTAGCTCACTGACAATTTCTATGCGTTTTTCTATAATACGTGAATCTATATTTAGACGATTCAGGTCTAAGGGTACTGCGAACTCTCGTGACTTGTAGAATTCCTATCCTGTTTATTCAGCATCCACTTCTCCAACAAAATCAAACCGCGGCAGGCGTTTACCGTCGACGATCACATCCTCAAAAAACATCTCGCGTGGGCGTACCCATAATCGACGTTCGCCATACTCTGGACGATACAGTACCAACTGTTCTTGCGTTTCACTATGACTAACTAATCCAAGCACGGTATATTGTTTGTTCTTATAATGACGATAGCGTCCAAGTTGTATTTCATCTTGCGACATTAAATTTTCTCCATCCAATTAAGTACATAAGGCTTACATCATGACCCGCAGACTTCCTCCTGTTTATAGCATACGTAACCTAACATACCTGCTTGGATTACTGTGCTTGACACTTGTTAGCCAAGGTGAAACACGGCGATCGCTGAAAAATACCCTGCCATTGGCCGGGCAAGGCATCATGCTTGGTGAGTTATCTGATTCAAGCGTGCATGCTCAAGTACGATTAACAAAAAGCAATGCGTTGGTGGATGGTGACGTTGCTGGGATCAAGGGAGTCGTGCAATTCGTTTTGCGGGAACAAACAATCCGTTTTCGTCAAAACAATGATGATGGTGTGATATTAGAAGCAACGGCCGTTGCGGAAAATGATTTCATCGCTCGTGTCACTTTTACAACACTCAAACCTAATACCCCCTACGAAATTACAACTTTGATAGGAACGACAGCGACTTCACTGCACAAAGGTCCTGTAGCGCAGTTTATAACTCACCCTGGTGCAACGAGCGACGAGCCGGTTCATTTTGTGGTAGTAACAGGCATGAATTATGGGAAGTTTCACGGCGACAACCGGATCGACGGCAAGGTTCACCTCGAACACAACAACACTGCACTGCCGGAACCCTACACGGGTCGCGATAAACATCTAGGCTACCCTGCGCTGGCAGCTATCGCTCGACTGCAGCCTGACTTTTTCATTGGTACTGGTGACAATGTTTATTACGACACTCCCAAAGACCCTCGTGCCCAGACGATCACTGAGATGCGACAGAAATGGCATGAACAATTCGTACAACCGCGGTACCGAGATCTGTTTGCCAAAACACCAACCTATTGGGAAGTTGATGATCACGACTATCGCATCGACGATGGTGACAATTCAGGTGACCACTTACCAAGCCCCGAAACAGCTGTGCGTATGATGTACGAACAGTTGCCGTATGCAAGCGCAGGTGACCGAGAAACGAAAACTTATCGCACGGTTCGCGTCAGCAAAGATTTACAATTATGGTTTGTCGAAGGTCGCATTTATCGAAGTGATAATGCGATGGAAGATGGCCCCACCAAATCAATTTGGGGAGCAGAGCAAAAAGCATGGCTCAAAGAAACACTGCTCGCTAGTGACGCTACTTTCAAAGTCATGATTTCTGCGACTCCCATGGTCGGCCCAGACGATAAGCGAAAGTTCGACAACCACACCAACTTTGGCGGATTTCGACAGGAACGAGATGAGTTCTTCAAATTCTTGGTGGATAACAAATTACCCGACAGTAACTTCTACTTGGTCTGTGGCGATCGCCATTGGCAATATCATGCCGAACACCCCTCTGGTGTTCAAGAATTTTCAACCGGTGCGTTGGTCGATGCAAATTCTCGACCCGGTCGCAAAGCAGGGGATCCATTAAGCACCGATCCCGACGGACTCATCAAACAACATTACTTACAAAATCCATCCTCGGGAGGATTTTTACATGTTGCGGTCGCCCCCCAAACAAAAAAACGCGCCGCTATCATCGCATTTATGCACCGCGATGAGCATGGAAAACTATTAAACCTACAGACAAACCAAGGTAAGTAACGAGTTAGCAAGCCTAAGCACCGTTGGCACATTACCCCCAAAATAGTAAGTGCCAACGGCCCTCGGTGCAACGCAAACAACCCCACCACGAGTTTTCTACCACTGCGTTAACGAACCACGTTAATTGTCTTTGTCTAACTGGCGATCACGCTGGCGAATCATCCGGATTAGCTCCTCAAAAAAATCGTCCACTTCCAGTCGTCCTAATTCCAGCGGCTCTTTGTCTACTAACAATTTATCTAAATCCGACTGTAACCATCGCGCTGACATACGATACTCCTTTTTCGACTTGGTAACCCCAAAAACCCTACAAACAGAACCGTTCGTTGTTTACTAGGTTTTTGCTTTCTTTGTTGCTACAAGAAGTATCGATTAGAGGTGTGACACGTTTGGTCACTCTGTCTAAGAAAAATCTCGAAAAATGGCAGAGCTCTAAAATTAGTGCTCCGTGTATACTCTCGACAACGCCAGTTATAATAAATCGGTCACCATAAAATCACATTACTTCACTTCCCCACGTATTCATGAACTACCATCCTCGAGTCCGCCGTTCGATGCAGTTGTACGATCGAGCATTAGAAATCATTCCCGGTGCGACCCAACTCATCTCTCGCCGACCACATCGATTTGCTTTTGGTGTCTCACCTGTCTACATCGATCATGCCCACGGCGCTCGCTTTACAGACGTCGATGGCAATCAATACATTGACTGGGCTAGCGGCATTCTCACAATCATCTTGGGATACTGTGACCCAATCGTCGACGCAGCCGTAAAGCAACAAATCGATCTCGGAAGTGTCTACTCACTCAATCATGAAATTGAACTTGAGCTCGCTGAACTGCTCATTGACCGCATCCCTTGCGCGGAAATGGTTCGCTTTGCTAAAGGTGGAGGTGATGCTTGCGCTATTGCAGTTCGCATTGCCCGCGGTAACACCTGCAAAGACAAAATCCTATTTTGTGGTTATCACGGTTGGCACGATTGGTACCAAGCTGCCAATTTAACCACCACTGGAACTCCCCCGCTTGACGAACACCTATTTGCTGGGATTGAGCCGATTGGAATTCCGCAAGCCCTCGTAAATACCGCCATCCCTTTTCCGTACGGTGATTTAGACCGACTCGAACAAACACTCATCGCAAACCGCGGCGAAGTCGCTGCAATCATCATGGAACCGTTTAGAACGAGCATGCCCGCCGAGGGATACTTAGCAGAAGTCAAAAAACTAACCCATGCCCATGACGCTTTACTCATTTTTGATGAAGTGTCCACTGGCTTTCGTCCTGCCGACACTGGAGTCCAAACTATCGTCGGTGTCGAACCGGACATGGCAGTATTCGCAAAATCTATTTCAAATGGATATGCCATGGGCGCTGTCGTCGGCAAACGTGAGTCCATGGCTGCCGCCGCCGAGATGTTTATATCCAGTACATATTGGAGTGACACGATCGGCATCCGCGCAGCGATCACCACGCTTGAGGAAATCCGCAAGCGAAATACGGTCGACCATATTCACCACGTTGGCAAAACCATGGCCGGTAAATTCAAGGATCTCGCCACGCAATATGACCTGCCAATAACAATCGGCGGACTAGACTATAACCCGATGATCCAATTCGACTTGGATCAATCAACCTGTCGCAAGTTGAACACAATCTATATTCAAGAGATGGCCAAACTTGGAATCCACACGGGTTTAGGATTAGCGATCAACGGTTCTCACGGCGAAGAAGAAATCGCCGAGACCATTGTCGCCGCCGAACAGGTTTTTGCGCGGCTAGCAAACGGCCTTGCCGACGACGCGCTCGATCAACTCATCGAATGCGAGTTAAAAACCGACTCCTTCCGCCGACTCGTGAAATAAGAACGCTAGCAAGGCCCGCTGACCGTTGCTGCAACTACTAAGGCGACGGAACTTCGTTGTTTCGATTTGCACATACTCGGTAATTACTGGCTTCGAATGGCACCATAGATTTTGCACCGCGGTAAAAATGTACGCAGCGAGGCAACGGTATCCGCATCCATCCGCGTCTGGTAGACATTCAATTGTCGCAACTTAGTCAATGTCGCAAGCACACCCATCGACTCATTGGTAATAGCGGTTCCCGACAACGATAACACTCGCAACGAATCCATCGCTTCCAAACTACGCAAGTCCTCATCGTCGATATCGCAACCCGTCAGATTTAGTTCCCGCAAATTCGTCAGACCCGCCAACCCTTGCATATCCCAAGCTTGTAAAGTTGCACCATGGAGTTGCAGTGAAACTACGTTAGGAAACTGCTTTGCTAGACTAGCCAAGGGCTGATCCGTTCCTTGCAACAATGCGTTCTGTAGCTCCAGTTGTTTTACACTCTCAACCTGCTCGACCTTACCACCAAGAGTCAGCACAGATTTCATTGCGTCAATTTTCTCAACGTTTGGAAAAGCCTGTAAAACCTGTGGCAAAATATTTTCCAACCGACTACTTTTGAGAATGACAATACGTGAACTAATAAACCCGAATCTTGTACAGATTGCCGCCGGATTTTCTATACTTAACAACGGTAGAATTTTATCCCAACGATGCGCCGCCTCAGTATCCGCTGCAAGATCTGCAAAGGTAAGATCGCCGGTACCGTTTTGCTCGCTCAACGCAGTGAGTGTCGGATCTAAACAAACCACTTTCAATTCTTTGTTCGACGAAATCCACTCGATCATCTCTGCCGTTAACATGGATTCTGGAATTGCGAGAACATCAACACCTAATTGATTCGAAAGCGTTTCGATAACACGATCACCGTCTAGTGAGCTAATCAAAATCCGGATATCTTGTTCGGCCGTCAAAATATCGGCAAGCAACGGTCCCCACCTCTCGTCTGCGAAGCGATCACCTTGGGCATAAAACCCCAACCGAAAACTGCTATTAATTTCATACTGGCCGCCGTTGTCCCTGAATTGCTGCAATCGCAACTGTACGTTGCGCTGCAACCCAGTCGATAGCAATGAATCTAAATCCGACAACTGGCCCGCAATAAATAATTCGTTACCGGAATCAGCATCAAGTTCTTCGATAAACTGTCCCGTCACCCCTGCCGCAATAAACGATGCTGTATTGGGCAGAACATTGCCGTGCAGCTTCCCTTCATCGACCCCTCGACCCAACACAATTGCTGCCGACTCCAATTGCTCATCAAGTAAATTAAGCTCGCTCAATACATCTTCTTCCACCACCGGTTTTGCATTTGCTAATCGAGCGATATTTTCACCAGTTAAATCAGCCCCGTTAAACAAGGCAACGGTACTCAGATCCGAATGATGAATACGTAGACTGGTATAGATTTTCGCAATTGCTTGTAAGGAGTAACCTTGTTGGCGGAGCCGGCCCCAAATTTCCAATCCTCGCCTATCAATATTGCCGCTCGTCGTTATCAACGATTGCAGCCAACGGGGACTTAAAAATTGATGGATGGTTGTGTCAGGTACGTGGCCAATAAACTTAAAAATTGCCTCGTCACTCATCTGCACGCCTGCTGGAAAGAAACGATCCATCCATGTGCGATCGCTGACCACCCGCTGTAACATACGACTCGACATCACTCGCTCAACATGAAATTCCTTCAAACTCTTCATTTGGGCAATTGCTGCCAACTGAGCATCCGTAATATTTGAATCATTAATAAACAGGGATTCGATTTTGTCCAGCTCAAGCAAAGTCATCAGAACCGCTGGACTCAGATTACCGTGCAAACGCAATCGGCGTAACGATTTGAACTCCCGCAGAGCTTGCAATATTTCCAATTCAGCGTTTCCGTCCATTCCTACCAGTGAAATGCTGAGCGACTCTAACGCAGGTTGCTCCATCGCCCAGAGCATCCACCCGCGGGTTAACTTTGTGCCCAGTTTCAAATGACGTAATTTTGGCAAAATTACCTGCTGTGGATGTTGCAGCGGTAGCAATCTTTCAAAGGACAGTAGTTGCAGACTGGTGTTGTTATGAAGTTCTCCAAATTGATGATCCTGCAACGAAATCATTGAATCATCAATCGTAAGATAACATCGATTGGCGACGGCTATTTTGGATAACTCAGCGAATATGGATGATTGGTTTGCCGACAGTTCCAATGTCACATGCAGCTTGCTTTCTAGCGGATTGGATGCTGCCTCGGCAACTTGTTGGATCCAATCATTTACTTCCAAGCCATCAAATCCATTTGTGTCTGAATGCAGTTGTAAATACGACAACGCTATCTCCAGCGGAGCGAAGGTTTTAGTTTCACGTCGACCGGACCACCAAGACATCCGATTGTCGTAACTGATTTCCCCCTGCTGTGCGTTAAACACTACCCTGAGCTTATGGTCACCAAGCGCCGACAAAAAAGAACTGGTCACGCCCGGTCCTTGAACATCAATCGCTTCAATCGCACTTATTTTCCCTAATGCAACATCCGGCAAACCGCCCGGCACATCAAGCATCAACAGGGATTTCAATTGCGATTGAGACGTCACCATTTTTAAAATATCCCCTGATAATTGGCTGCAATCCTTAAAGCGAATTTCCCGAAACACATCGATCGATATAAATGGTTCAATATCAGCATTGGTCATGACAACACCTGCAATGTCTCGCATCGATCCCGAACCGCCGTGGAAAACTCGGACATCCACGTTTTGTTGTTGCCCGCCAAGCCACATTACCTTGAAGACGGGATAGGCCGTAGACATATACACCGGAATCATAACCAGCAATACCGCCACCAGATTTTCTGCGGGCCGTAAACGAGAGGTAAATCGCAGCCACCGCCACTTTTTTTCGCTAGGATTGTGCAACGTCTCCTCGGCATTATCGAACGGCCCTGCGGGGCTACCAAATTCCAGTCGTCGCAATCGATTACCACTTAACCGAATTGCTAAAATCATCAACCAGATGCACAATATTGCAAACAGACAAGTTTGGCGGTTGAATGGGCCAGCGGAAGATCGGAACACCATCTGCTCAAATCGCCAGAGGGGTTGGCACGCGATCAAAGCCGCAATTAAGCTGACAATCCAACTACCGGCAAAAACCCAGCGGTGCATGTTCAGCAGGGCAAAGGTCAAGAACGATCCAACCACCAGCACTATGAAAATCATCACGAGGTTGGGAATTGGAAACGCTTCTGCAATGGAATCCAACCGCCCTAATCGTTCGATACAATAATCCAAAAGCCCCTGACCCGATTCAACATAAATCACTACCCATATCAACAGCGCAACTACAACAGAATTCATAATCCGGTTAACATTTCTTTTGGCAGCATCGCTCGGCAGTCGCGCCACTGAGTCACTGATCCATACTAGATCTTTGCCGACAACAAATCGCGCCAGCAAGCAGGCTCCGGCAACCAATACCAGCAAGACAACAATCATCAAATAATATCTTGCTTCGGCACTACGCCGTTCCATGCCCATCAAGCACGCTAACACTTGGATGCTAATCAGCATCAAACTCGTCGCCGTAAGAAATCCAGTGATTCGTTCCCATATTGCTATGTCACGGCGAAACCACAGCCAAATATTAGCCAATATGAATTCTACGGTTAACAACAACAGCCAACCGGTCACCGGAATAAAATCGCTTATGGCACCAACTCCCGTCAGGAAAAAGATCCACCCGTGCAAGAGGACAATGCAACAAATAGCTCGATTGGGGGAAAATAGGTGCATACCAATAGGTCGGTTTGTAAATCAAAAGGTTGAAATAGCCACGATAAGCAAAACTCTAGTATAATGTAAGTGTTTCAGATGGAAACAAAATCCCAC
Organism: uncultured Planctomycetaceae bacterium; assembly: GCA_963934735.1. Lineage (GTDB taxonomy): Bacteria > Planctomycetota > Planctomycetia > Pirellulales > Pirellulaceae > UBA721. The sequence continues at coordinate 10,717 of CAWVZW010000008.1, read as the reverse complement.
CTTAACACTCATTCCCACCCACGATGTCACCCATGAGAAAAGTCCTTTATTGCACGCTATTGCTCGGATTTATATTTCCAAGTCAATCTGTGCGATTGGTTGCCCAAACTTCGACGGCTGCAAAAACTGTTAACGTATCCTACGAAAAGGATGTGCGGCCAATCTTCAAAACGCACTGTTTTCAATGCCATGGTGAAAACGACGTTAGGGAAGGTGGACTTGATTTACGGTTAAACCGCTTCATTCAAAAGGGTGGCGAAAACGGCCCAGCAACGATTGCCGGCGACCACAAAGAATCACTGATTTGGCAACGCGTTTCCAGTGGCGCCATGCCTCCTGAGGACAACAATCTTAGTCCACAAGAAATACGCATCATCCAGCAATGGATTCAACAAGGCGCAAAGAACCTCAACACCGAACCTGAATCGCTCGACAACAGCGCGTATTTCACACAAGCGGAACTTGATTTCTGGGCCTTTCAGCCCATCAAAAAACCGCTCTTACCGACGATCAACGATGCAACACTCGCACGCTCTCCCGTTGACTATTATATCCTGCGACGCCTGCAAGACGCCGACTTGTCACCGTCGACTTCCGCCGACAAAACTACACTATTACGGCGTTTAACTTATGACCTGCTGGGACTACCACCAACACCTCTCCAAATAAATCGATTCGTAGCGAATAGCTCACCCGATGCCTATGAGCAATTGGTCGATGAGCTGTTAAGTTCTCCTCGCTACGGCGAACGCTGGGGTCGCCACTGGCTGGATGTCGCGGGCTATGCCGACTCCGAGGGTTACACCGACAAAGATATCAAGCGTGAATGGGCATACTATTACCGCGATTATGTCGTGAATGCCTTCAATCAAAACAAACCCTATGATCAATTCCTAGTCGAACAATTAGCCGGTGACGAATTAATTCAATCGCCACTAAGCGACTTGCAACCCGCTGACGTTACACTGCTACAAGCAACTGGGTTTCTACGAATGGCGCCTGACGGAACGGGCCAGTCGGGCGTTGATCAAATGGTCGCGCGGAATCAAATGATAGCCGATACGATCAACATCATGTCCACTTCGATTCTCGGCTTAACCGTTGGCTGCGCCCAATGTCATGACCACCGTTATGATCCTATCAGCCAAGAAGATTATTACGAAATGCGAGCAATTCTCGCGCCGGCACTGGATTGGAAGAAATGGCAAGCTCCAGCAACTCGCCGCATCTCGCTATACACCGACGAGGATCGCCAACAGAAAACAGAAGTCGAATCACGAGCTACCGTCGCGACCGCTAAACGTCAACAACAAGTCGACCAGCATATTGATAGAACATTAATAGAAGAGTTAATCCGAGTGCCGGACCAGGTCCGCGCCGCATTACAAACTGCGTACAAAACCAAATCTGACCAACGAACAGACGAACAGAAAGCGGTGCTCGAAGAATACCCGGCGATCGGAAAAATCACCTCCGGTTCACTATATCTATATAGCCGCAAACGAGCAGCGCGGGCCGTTGAACTCAATAAGATTGTCGACGCGCGGGAGCAAGACATACTGGCACAAGTCCGTGAGGAATTCCTCAACAACCTCCCTCAAGAGCAGCGGACGGTTTTGACCACCGCGCAACAGACTAAACCTGAGCAGCGGACCCCCGAACAAAATGAACTACTCAAACAAGCTCCTGCCATGCTCGCAGATTATGCAACGCTGGCCCAATTCAATCCCACGGCTGCCGCCACTTTTAAAGCCAATCGACAAATCATTGAAATCTGCCGAACTACGGATTCAACGGCACAACTTGAAGCATTGCAAGAACAAGTGGATGAAATTCGCGCGGAGATCCCTCCGGAACATTTTATACGAGCGTTAACTGAACCCGTGGATCATGCGCCGGATACAGTTTTGTTTATCCGCGGCAATCACGACACGCCCGGTGATAAAGTGAACCCTAGCGAGTTGGATATCTTCGCACAATTTGTCTCGACAAATATTCCGCTCAAAGGTCTAGCTCAGCAAACCACCCATCGGCGTTTGACGTACGCCCAACATTTAACCAATGGCAAGCATCCGCTGACCGCCCGTGTGTTTGTGAACTCAGTTTGGAAGCACCATTTCGGCAGAGGCATTGTTAATTCATCCGGAGATTTTGGCGTGCTTGGACAATTGCCCACACACCCCGAGTTGCTCGATTATCTTGCAAGTGAGTTCATGGAAAACGACTGGGATATTAAACGATTGCATCGGCTAATCGTCACCTCCAGTACCTATAGACAGATATCTCAACGAACCGAAACGTTGGACGAGGTCGACCCCGACAATAAGTTACTCGCGCGACAATCTATTCGCCGGCTTGAATCCGAAGCGTTTCGCGATTCCGTGCTCGCCGTCTCCGGGTTGCTCAATAACAAAATGTACGGCCCCGGTGTTCCCGTGATGGAAGATGGCGTTGGACAAATCGTGCTGGGAAAAGAAAAATTAGACGGTGAGAGGATTAACAAAGCCACGGGCGACCTCGGTGGTGAAGAACATCGTCGCAGCGTCTACGTCGAAGTCCGCCGGACTCGACCACTTGCGGTGTTAGCAACCTTTGACATTGCCACCAACGCTCCGAACTGTACAAAACGAGCCTCCTCAAACGTTGCGCCCCAATCCCTGTTGGTCATGAACAGCGATTTCATGGTCAAATACTCGCAAGCATTTGCCGGTCACATTATCGACCAGGCAAACGACTCTCTCGAAGAACAAATTCAATTGGCATGGAAAGCTACCTACGCCGAAATACCCACAACAGAAAACTTGCAACCGCTTTTGAACTTCATGGACACACAAATCGAGCAGTTCAAATCAGAGGATGCAAAACTTGATGACCAAGCAGCCCACCGTAAGGCATTCGAGGTTTTGTGCCAAGCGTTATTAGGGTCGAACCAGTTTCTATACATCGATTAAACAGCCCCTTTCAGATCCACCATTATCATGCAATCAGAATCAACACCTGATAATACTTCCGCCCAATCGAGTACCACCCGCCGTAATTTTTTATCGCGGGTGTCGTTGAGCACTATTCCACTCGCCTTAGCGTTTGCCAACGAGCAACCATTATCGGCCAAACCAGTAAAACCAGATTTAGGTCCGCGAAATTTTGATCTCGCAGCAAAGCACTCCCATCAATCGGGAACTGCCAAGGCAATGATATCCATGTTTATGCAGGGTGGTCCCAGCCAAGTCGACTTGATGGACCCCAAGCCACTGTTGAATAAGATGCACCTGCAAAAATTTCCGGAACAAATCAAATACGACAACGCTGCTGAAGCCAGTTCTCGGATTTTTGGAACACCTTGGAAGTTTAAACAGTACGGCCAATCCGGTACGGCGATATCTGAATTGCTCCCTGGACTTTCAGAAATCGTCGATGACGTTCTCGTCATCCGCTCGATGCACACCGGCGTCAACAACCATGGACAATCCATTCATGCGATGAACAGTGGACGGAGTCAAGAAGGCCGGCCAGCCCTCGGAAGCTGGATGACATATGCACTCGGATCAGAAACTCGAGAACTACCAGCCTATGTTGCCATGACCGACCCCAAGGGACTACCAGTGTTAGGCGTATTGAATTGGTCCAATGGATGGCTACCGTCGCTTTACCAGGGAACCGTCATCCGCCCTGTGGAACCGCGAATCCTAAACCTAAATCCTCCCGCCGCACTGCGGGGAAAAACGCAAGAGAATTTTCTGTCGTTGTTAAAACAACTCAACGGCCAACATCATCAACGTCGCAACCGCGAACTCGAGTTAGCTGCTAGACGAACTAATCTAGAATTGGCCACTCGTATGCAATCTGCCGCCGCCAAGGCACTCGATATATCCCAAGAAACCAAAGCGACCCATGAGATGTATGGCATCAACAATCCTGCGACTGAAGAATTCGGCAAACGTTGTTTGATCGCACGACGATTAGTTGAACGGGGAGTGCGATTTGTACAACTGTTTACCAAGAACCAATATTGGGATCACCACGGTAGCATTCAAACTCGACTGCCAGCTTCATGTCAGAAAATTGATATCCCGGCGGCAGCATTGGTCAAGGATCTAAAGCAAAGAGGTATGCTCGATTCAACCGTCGTCCATTGGGGAGGCGAAATGGGGCGATTGCCAGTGATTCAGAACGATTCCGGCACCAAGAACTTTGGCCGCGACCACAATACATATGGTTTCAGCATGTGGGTCGCTGGGGGCGGGTTCAAACAAGGCGGTACCTACGGAGTGACCGATGAATTTGGACATCGAGCGATTGAAAATATCGTCAATCATTATGATTACCACGCAACGCTGTTCCACCTTTTTGGACTCGATGCCGAGACGGTGACCTATAAACAGAATGGTCGCGAACAATCATTGTTAGATGGCCAAGCAGGTAAAATCATTCCCGCCCTATTGACCTAATCCCGTTGCCTTAGTGTTAATGCCTGGTCACGGGTCGCCCTTACGTAAAACGGGGGCCTCTGTTATCCTTTCGGCTACTTAAAACATACCCATTGCTTTTACATCATGAATGATAAAAAACAATTTCACGTAGACTGGGCACGCTCTCTTCCATTTATTGGAATGCATTTCGGGGTCATCTCTTTGTGTTTTGTAGACTTCAGTTGGACCGCTGTATTGTTCGGTATTGGGTTCTACTGTATCCGTATGTTGGCAATCACCGGTTTCTACCACCGCTATTTCGCCCACCGTGCATTCAAAACCTCACGCTGGTTTCAATTCGTCGGTGCCTGCGTCGGTAACGCATCGATCCAACGCGGACCGCTGTGGTGGGCCGCTCATCACCGAGACCACCATTTACATTCCGACACGGACAAAGATGTGCATAGCCCGACACTTTCTGGTTTTTGGTTTAGTCATATGGGCTGGTTTATGACCAAGGAACATTATGAGTTAAAGGAAGATCGGATTCGCGACTTCAGCAAATACCCCGAACTCATGTTCATTACCAAGTACGATACGGTTGTGCCGGCTCTGTTCTTTGCCTTGTGCTTTGCGATCGGTTGGAGTTGGCATTTTTTGGTTCCTGCCGCTGAGGGCGTGTGGGCGCTGACTGCGGGGCAAATGATCGCCTATTCGTTTTTTGCATCAACAGTTGTTTTGTACCATGCAACGTTTTGTGTGAACTCACTATTACACATATGGGGCACTCGACCGTACAAAACCGCGGACACCAGTCGTAACAATGCTTTAATATCAATCATCGTCTTCGGCGAAGGTTGGCATAACAATCATCACCATTTTCAATCTGCGGCACGCAACGGATTTCGCTGGTGGGAATTTGATCCGACCTTCTGGGCATTGAAGGTTCTTTCGTGGATAGGCATTGTTTGGGATCTCAAGGAAGTCCCTCCACATATTGTTCACCGCACTGCAAATGCCGAGGTCGATAAAGACGAGACTGCTTCAGCAGATGTGCATCGAAAACCGCTCGCTGCCAAGACCGCGGAAGAAGAAACCGTGACATCCGAAGCGCTGTAAACCGCGAACGCGAATAACGTAACGCAGGCCTTGTGTTGAAAACAAGCATTTAGCCGCGTTGTCGGAGTAAACTAGCTGCATTCTGTCGGCGACGAATTTGGTTTGATGTAAATAATGTAGACGATTCTACGCCAACACATCGTATTGGTTTTATAAACGGGCGTTCGATCTAAACTGGTTCGTCGATCACGGGATTGGTCAATGCGCCAATTTTTTCGATTTCGATCGTCACTTCGTCACCAGCGCCGAGGAACCTCGGCGGGTCCTGTGCAAATCCAACACCATGCGGTGTGCCCGTTAGGATAACCGTTCCTGCTTCTAAACAACTGCTGCCGCTGAGAAACTCAATTAATGTTGGTATGTCGAAAATCATATCGTTGGTATTCCAATCCTGCATCGTCTCGCCATTGAGGATGGTCTTGATAGATAGTTGATTTGGATCGGGGATTTCATCGGCGGTAACCAGCACGGGGCCTAAGGGACAAAACGTATCAAACGTTTTACCGCGGCACCATTGACTTCCACCCCACTGACTTTGCCAATCCCGGGCACTCACATCATTAGCACAGGTATAGCCCAGCACGTAATCTAACGCGTTCTCGCGCGATACATTCTTCGCGGTCTTGCCAATAACAACGGCTAACTCGCATTCGTAGTCAACCTTTGTGCTCGCCAGTTTGACGGGGATCTCGATCGGGTCACCGGGATTCTGTACTGTGCTAGGCATCTTCATAAACACGACCGGATACTCAGGCATATCTGCCCCGCCTTCTTCGGCATGTTTCCGATAATTCAATCCGATACAGACAATCGACTTTGGTTTAAGCGGTGCAAGTGTCTTAACCACGGTTGCTCGCTCGCCAGTATCCGAGGGTCCATCAAACGGACAGCCCGTTAGGTAAGTGACCGTTTCATCGGCCTGTAACACACCATACCGAGTTTCGTCTGTGTCGTTAATAAATCGTACTATTTTCATAATTGCTTCTTTATAAGTCCAATAATGGTCATCTTAATTGAAAAATGAATATCCAGTTTACGGCCTGAAAAATACTATTTTGACATCTTCACAGCCAACCTCATCGCCGTCTTCATATCCTCCGGATTGGCTTTACCGAGACCCGCAATATCAAACGCCGTACCATGGTCGACCGAAGTGCGAATAATCGGCAATCCCAAAGTCACATTCACCGTATGCTCGAAATCTAACAACTTCATCGGCACATGGCCTTGATCGTGGTACATCGCTACTATCATATCACATTTGCCGCGGACGCCATGTATGAACAACGTGTCCGCTGGGAACGGACCGCTGATGTCAATTCCCTGTTCCCGCGCTAACGCCACAGCCGGTGCGATCAACCTAGATTCCTCATCCCCGAACATTCCGTTTTCACCTGCGTGTGGATTTAAGCCGCAGATAGACAACCGCGGATCCTCGAACCCTAAATGCAACATGGCCTGATGTCCAATTTCAATCGTCTCGCGAATCCGTTGGATATCAATCTTCGTCGCCGCATCAAACAGACTACAATGCGTCGTGACATGGACGACACACAACTGATCATTGACGAGCAGCATACGCGAAGTATCACAACCACACATATCTGCAATAAACTCGGTATGCCCACAAAACCCTTGGCGACCAGTCGCCACAACCGCTTCCTTATTAATCGGCGCGGTCACGATGGCATTCGATTTTCCGTCGATACACAACTGGGTGGCAATCCGTACATAGTTAATCGCCGCTTCACCACACACGGCGCTGACTTGAGCTACCGTAACTTCCGCCTTGGAAATTTGCTGTGCATCCAGCACGGCCACTCGACTATCATGTGCCAATTCATCAATATCGGTAATCACCTGATCAACTGTCAAACCGAATTGTTCTGCAAGTTCAGCGACTTGCCAGGCTTCACCCACAATCACCCACCGCGCGAGTGTATGTAGCGACTCATCAGCACATGCTTTAACAGCTACCTCGGGGCCGATGCCGGACGGGTCGCCAATGGAAATCGTAAATACAGGTAACGGTTTATTCATCTTCGCAGTGGTCAGGACAATTCTATAATATGTGGATCAAACCAAATGTTCTATTTGGATTTGGAGCGATTGCGCCGCTGTTTCGCTCCAAGATTCGTGATTGTCATGCTCCGAAACCACGTTGGATTGCCGTGTTCGGTGAGCATAATCAAACCACTACGGTTTTCACTAAACTTAGAGTACTTGCTAAATTTACTCTCATCGACGCGCGCCTGCCAGTCTCTTGACCCAATACGACCGTCAACTACCAAAACACCGTTCAAAAAATGTCGTACATGGTTCCCTTTGACTACAATTCGGCTTTCGTTCCATTGTTCAGCGGGATTCTGTACAAACTCACCGGTCGGTTCCCAAATTGCATACAGTGAACCGGTCGCATTCTTGGAGTGCTTGCCATACTTATCCTGCGGATCATCTAACATTTGATATTCACAGCCCAATGCCGAGTTGCCATAATTTCGCACGCGATATTTAATCCCACTGTTACCTCCCGCCATGATTTTCCACTGCCACACTAAATCGAAATCGCGATACATTACCTTCGATAACAATAAACCCGACCCGCGACCTTCACACTTGAGGGCTCCATCTTCAAAACTCCAACCAGACGTTACGCTTTTCCCTTGAGTGGTAACCCAGTGGTCAAGTTTTTCATCTTCAAGTAAGTCGACTGTCTGTGCAGTCGCGGTGGCGGTAAACGCAAACAATATACAAAGTAAAAACGAAATCTGACGTTTCATAGCAAAAACCTAATCAATGTTATATCGGGAGGGACAACTGTAAGGGAAAACACTCGGTTACGATTATTTGTTTATTAGAAACGCTGCAATCGGTGCTGTGTTACAGGCAGAGTACTTTTTATACACTGCCTGTGCCATTTTACGTATCCACAGCCGCATTTTTAAATGCGACTCTTATGTGCCCACAACCCTAGGGCCGGATTACTCACATAATAAAAGCGCTCGCCGGCATCCGTTTCATGCCAACCGTTTTGCCTCTCATCGATTTTATACCGCTCTAGCATCTCATCTAACTTACCGTAAGCGTAACCAACTCCCTCAATTTCTTCTTTCGTCAACTCACCTGGGCAATAAGTAATTTTGAAACGGTTTTCGGAAGATCCGTGCATCAAGTGGGCTACTGCGGAAAGATTATTCTGCAGATCTTCGTTGTCATCCATGAACTTCATGATTTCAGGAGTTGTACGATAACCGTATTTTCTGATCAGAGCATCAATTTGTGCGTCCTCACCAAACGTCTTAACTTTAGGGGCCAGCACAACCAGTTCCCCACCATCGGCAATCGCCATTCTCGTTCGGTAGATTGCTTTATTACCTAACCACGTGCTATGAAACTCCTCTGGATCCAAATACACAACGACTTTATCAAATTCTTCATCAAGCTGTTGAAAATTGACCTCCGCGGACAACTCACTAGCTTTCTCAAAACACTCTACGTCGTCCCCAATAAACAATCCGCGGGTTACCAGATTTCCGTCCCTATCGGATCCGACGACAGTCAACACATATACCAGCGGAAGATGTTGGCAAAAATTATCCTGAGCATAATTTAATATTTTTCTCAGCGGCGTGTCAGCCCGCCCCATCATCCGCTCCATCCCATAAGCCGCTCCAATAAAGTGACTCTCATTAATACCTTGAACACCTCCGGTGCCAACAAAAATATTCTTGTTGTAGTTTGCCATGCCGATAACTTCATGTGGCACCACTTGTCCAATTGACAAAATCAAATCATGACCGCCCTCAAACACGAGTTTGTTCATTTGAGCGGGCCACGATTTTTCCCAAATGCCAGCGGTCACTTGACTCACAAATTCCGCGGGAACCTGCCCAATCGTCAACACATCATCACGCCAGCGGTGTTCGCGAAAAAGATCATGCGGGACACCCTTGAACATTTTGTCCAATTGCCAAGCGGGCATTGGGACATGTGTTCCAAGCGCCGGCATAATATCAACTAGTTTATCTTGATAATATTCATAGGTCATGCTCGTTAGTGCGCCAGCGCGACTATGAAAGCGAGTGAAATCTGGTGGTATTGCGATGACCTTATTTCGAGCGCCCAGGGTCTGAAACACTTGATACAACGCCGTTCGCATTCCATCAACGGAAATAGATGTCTCCGCTGATCCCTCACAATGAAACAATGTCATCCTTTTAACTCCAATTTACTGCCAGTCCGTAAAACGTATGCTGCCTCGACGAACTAGGCCCATTGCATTGCGCCTAGTGATTCTAGTGAGCTAGCGATTTCATCAAGTTCGCCCGCTTGTAACGGTAACACTGGACTACGCACCGTTCCACAATCGACACCAACGAGTTTCATAACTTCCTTTGATGCGGCCAAAAATCCATATTTTTGGAACACACGGATTATATCAACGCTTAGATTCTGTAATTCTATGACTCGGCTCTGATCTCCAGTTTCAGACGCAGCAATGATTGCGTTGTACAGTTTCGCGAACTGATTGTAGGTGGATCCAACCGCACCGCGGACACCGTAGGCCCAAGCCGATGACATAATCTCATCAAAACCAAATAGAATGTTGTAGCGATCTGGAGCAATTCGGAGCATATCTTGCAAATCAAGCAGGTTATCATTGGTGAATTTTAGTCCAGCGAGATTCGGAAACTCCGTTTGACAGCGTTCGAGGAATTTGACCATCGACAATTCCACATGCGTCATGACGGGAATATCATAAAAGTAAAATGGCGTGTTAGGTGCAGCTGAGGAGATCTCCTTAAGATATGCGATCAAGACGTCCAGCGTCTGTGGCCTAAAGAAACAAGGAGCCATCGCTGCAATCGCGTCCGCTCCGCGTGATTCCGCCTGTGCTGCAAGCGTCTGAGCATTGCGGATGCAATTATCGCCGACATGCACAACTAGCGACAAATCTGTATCACTGGCTGCATCGAACCAAGCATCCGCGAGTGCAATGCGTTCGTCACAAGTCAAACTGTAACATTCACCCGTCGTTCCACCCACATAAACACCGCCACATTGCATTTCGATTAAACGATCCACTTGCTGAGATACAACACTCAGGTTGATATCGCCAGTTGCATCAAAAGGCGTGTGAACGGCGGGTAATAAGCCAGTTGGTTTTTTATTCATGGTCTCAATTCTGT
>CAWVZW010000007.1:0-80071 GCA_963934735.1 uncultured Planctomycetaceae bacterium | reverse complement strand
CTACGTGCGCTGATCGTGGGCACAACGGTAATATCGTCATGTTCACTAAATTGTTGAAGCGCTCCGCCTATCTCGTGGTTGGCTGCGGTGGCCTGTTTAAGCCACGCAGCGCCGCTCTGGATCGCGAAATCGTCGATGGTACTGGTACTTGGATTAAACGATGAAATTTCTTGCATCAGTTGAAATATGGCAATTTTAGTCATTAGTCTAGATTCCCCCCCCTTTGGCTACTGTCTATTGGGCCACAAACGAGTCATTGGTACTGCGTCTGATTATAATAAATAGTACAATAAAGTGGTTAGAATTATTATTATGATCGAGTTAAAAGAGGAGATAAGCCAGATGAGGACTTTAGCCTGTCTTAGCCTAATCTTACTCGTAACAGTGACTTTCAATGTTGCTGCCGCAGAGGACGAGGGCCCAACCTACGAGGCCGACATCGCCCCCATCTTTAAACGGGCTTGCATTCGTTGCCATAGTGCCAGTGCACGTAAAGGCGAACTCGATTTATCATCTCCGCATGGACTCTTTAAAGGTGGTGAGTCCGAAACGACCATTGTTTCCGGAGATTCCGAGGCGAGTTACCTGTATGAGCTCGTACATGAACATATGATGCCGCCTGAAGGTGAAGGCAAGCATCTCACTAAACAGGACGTTGCTACCATTAAATTATGGCTCGACAACGGCACACCTTTTGCCGACGGCACCGATCCGAAATCATTTACGGAGGTCGTGGAAGTCAATCAACATGACATTCGGCCAATTATGATGTTGCGGTGCACCGTGTGTCATGGGAGTCGTCGACAGGAAGGTGGCCTTGACCTCCGCACTCGCGAATCCATGTTAAAGGGCGGAAAATCAGGCCCGGCAATGGTACTTGGAAAACCAGCAGAGAGCCTATTGTTGAAGCGCATCCACGCCGAAGAAATGCCTCCTCGAGATAAGCTGCTTCCCTCAGGCGTAAAAATCATGCCGAGCGGTGAACTTGACCAGCTCACACGCTGGATAACTATTGGTGCTCCGGAAGTCGAGATAACCCCTGACATCGCTACCGCAGAACCGGATACGATCGTGACGGACGAGGATCGTAAATTTTGGGCATTTCAATCACTGCAACCAATTGTGCCTCCCAACGCAATCTCTGATTACGAAGGCATCAACGCAATCGACCTGTTTGTCGCAGAAAGACTTAAAGCAAACGGGCTGACGTTTTCCAAGGAAGCATCAAGAGTTGTATTAGTCAGGCGGCTGTATTTTGATTTGATCGGCTTACCCCCAACTCCTAGTGAAATCGCAGCCTTTGTCGCCGACGAACAACCACTTGCCTATGAACGATTGGTTCAGCAGTTATTGGCATCACCTCGTTACGGTGAACGGTGGGCTCGGTTCTGGCTCGATGCGGCAGGTTACGCAGATTCAGAAGGGAAACGCAGTGCTGATCCGATTCGCAATTCTGCTTGGCGGTATCGCGACTATGTCATCCGTAGTATGAATGCGGACAAGCCTTATTCGCAGTTTCTGATGGAGCAAATCGCAGGTGATGAGTTGCTGGACTTCTCAGATCCCGCACAAATCACTCCCCAGCATGTCGAGAACCTAGTCGCGACGGGATTCCTGCGAATGGCACCTGATGGTACAGGGTCGGACGTCGTTAACTCCGTTCCTGAGCGGATGGAAGTCGTGGCGGATGAAATTGACATTTTCTCATCCACCGTTCTCGGTCTGACGATGAAATGCGCTCGTTGTCACAGTCATAAGTACGATCCCATCCCGCAACGCGATTACTACCGCTTAGTGGCCACTTTTCAGGGCGCTTTTGACGTGCATGATTGGCTCAAGCCCACCGCCGTGCCAAGTCAGTCCGATGGCAGGATGCGGATACGGGCGATTTCAGTGGCAACCCCTGAGCGTGTTGCCGAGGTTACGGTACAAAATAGTGAAATTCAACAACAAATCGCTCTGGTTAACAAGAAGCACAAGATTATCGTGGCCAACGTCAAGGTTGCGTACTTTGCGAAACAACTAGGCACGTTGCCAGAGTCCATTCGCAGTGACGTTGAAACGGCATTTGCAAAGGTCGCGGACACTCGAGACGAAGTGCAGCGTTATTTAGTGGAGAAGTTTAACAGCGAGTTGCAGCTCAACGATAAAAAACTTGCAGCTGACAAGGAGGTTGCGGCATCACAGAAGGCGACGACAGATGAGGTAAAGCAACTTAATACCAAGAAGGACTTCATCGAACCGATTCGAGCCTTATGGGATCGCGGAGCACCGTCACCGACCTATTTATTTGTTCGCGGTGATTTTCAGCAACCGGGACGGTTAATTGGTCCGGGCGTTCCGTCCGTCCTCACAGATGGTAAGACCCCGTTTACGCCAGTATCACTTGGTGCTTCGGCAGAAGGAACTGGGCGTCGACTTGCCTTGGCACAGTGGCTTATTGCACCGGAACATCCGTTAACGTCGCGAGTGCTGGTGAATCGAATCTGGTCACATCACTTCGGACGCGGGATCGTTTCAAGCATCGATAATTTTGGAAGTGTTGGGGTAAGACCGACTCATCCTGAATTGTTGGATTGGCTTGCCAATTGGTTTATTGAATCGGACTGGAGCATGAAAGATCTCCACCGCTTAATGGTTACCTCTCGTACCTATCGACAAGATTCTGGTGTCAGCGATGAAATACTCGAGCAGGATCCCGAAAATCTGTATTTGAGTCATATGAATTTGCGACGACTGACGGCAGAGGAAGTGCGAGATTCGGTAATTGAGATTGCGGGTAATCTAAATCAACAACAATATGGAAAACCTGATGCGGTGACGGTGCGCGGTGATGGGTTGGTGACTGCCGTGGGTGACAACGGCGTGTATCGCCGTAGTGTCTATTTGCGTCAACGTCGCAAGGAAATGCCGTCGTTCCTGGCAACGTTTGATTTACCACAGATGAATCCAGCGTGCCAACAGCGACCAACATCTAACGTTGCTCAACAAGCTTTGTATTTACTCAATAGCACGATGGTGCGCGATTTGGCCGACGAGATGGCATTGAAAATCTCGGATAGAATATCTAGCAATGGCGATAAAGCGGCGATGGTCAATTATATTTATAGCGCCGTTACTGGCCATGTTCCTAACGAAACTCAACTACAACAGTCCCTTGAGGTATTGGCGTCGTTGGAACTAAAATGGGAACAGCACCGCGATTCGCTAACGGAAAAAGAACAGCAACAAATGAAACTCAGCCCAGCTCAGAAGGCACTTTCGACATTCGGACACGCGTTGTGGAATTCAGCAGGATTTTTATATGTGGACTAACAAACAACAGTTAGATGCGTCAGCGATATCACGTCGCGGTTTCCTTGATTCAGCCGCAGGTGGAATTAGTGGCGCCGCTTTGGCCTTTCTAGCAATGCAGGAAATGGACTTAAGAGCGGAGAGTGTGATTTCCAGTGGTGCCGATGTATTGTCCGCTAGCGGCGGTGTGCGACGGTCTTTCGACAACCGCCCACGTGACACTCACCATGCTCCCAAAGCCAAAGCAGTCATTCAATTATTTATGAATGGTGGTCCGGCGCATATGGATTTGTTTGAGCCAAAGCCGATGCTAGATAAACATCATGGCGAACCTTATTTCAATGAGATCGCTGAAGACATTAGTTCACCGCAAAGCGCGGGTGGATTATTGAAAAGCCCATTTGAATTCAAACAGCACGGTGAAAGCGGTGCGTGGGTTAGTAATGCCTTGCCGGAGTTAGCGAAAGTTGTTGATAACGTCTCGTTCATCAAGTCGATGTACAACAATCATCCTAACCATGAACCAGCCTTATTTAAAATTCATTCGGGTCGTTTATTGCCAGGTCGCCCTGGATTGGGCGCCTGGGTTACCTACGGATTAGGCAGTGTTAACCAAAATTTGCCAGCATATGTGGTGCTGGACGATCCTGCTGGTTTGCCTGTGAATACGGTTCAAAGTTGGCAAAACGGTTTCTTGCCTCCGGTATATCAAGGAACTCGCGTTCGTAGTGAAGGCGCGCCGATCCTGAATTTAAACGCAGAAAAACCATACCCAACAGGTATTATGCAATTGCAGCGGGATCTCTTGCGGCGGATTGACGAGCAGCATCGTGGTTCTCGTTCCAATCAGCAGGCGCTTGACGCCCGCATCAGTAGTTACGAACTTGCCGCACGAATGCAGCTCGAGGCCGAAGATTTACTTGACATCAGTCAGGAAACTCAGGCAACCCTGACTGCTTATGGTGTCGGCGATAAAACGACGGACTCGTACGCCAAACGCTGCTTGATGGCACGGCGGATGGTAGAGCGCGGTGTTCGGTATGTACAAATTTTTATGAGCGGTCAACCGTGGGACAGTCACACAAACCTTGAAAAGACGATTCGTAGCGCCGCGGGCAAGACGGATAAACCCGTTGCAGCGCTACTGGCTGACCTTAAACAACGAGGATTACTCGACGATGTGTTGGTGATCTGGGGCGGCGAGTTTGGCAGACTTCCAATTGCCCAAATGCGTGACAAGAACAACCTAACCGGCGCTGGTCGCGACCACGGACCGCGTGGATTTACATTATGGATGGCCGGTGGCGGCATCAAGCCTGGGGTTAGTTACGGAGCGACGGATGAAATCGGTTACGCCGCCGCAGATAAACCTGTTAGTATCGCCGATTGGCATGCCACAATTTTACATTTGCTCGGTTTAGATCACCATAAACTGTACTTTGAACGCAACGGTTTGAAGGAAAGGTTGACGGATCTATTTGAGCCACGAATCGTTAAGGAGATTCTTGCGTAAGCATAGAATATCGTGATGTATCGAAAAGATAAAAAACGGGCGATGATGAGCCATCCGGATATTGCCCGCCGCACGGCGCTGCAAGCTGGCGCGGTTGGTATGTTGGGCTTGGGCACCAACCACCTGCACGGACTCCTTGGTGCAGAACCTGTAGACGGTGCGCCGAAAAAGACGGCGAAGTCGGTGATCTATATATTCCTTTCCGGCGGACTTGCTCAACACGAGAGTTTCGACTTGAAGCCAGACGCTCCAGAGGAGATACGCGGTAGCTTCAAACCCGCGTCTACTGTAGTGCCCGGCATGCAAATTTGCGAACATTTACCCGGCTTAGGCAAACGGGCTGATAAGTGGTCGGTAGTCCGTTCAATGACCCATCCTACGAACGGACATACCGAGGGGCATTTTTATATGCTTACCGGACGCAGTCAGAAATCGCCCGGATTTCGCGGGGATCGCACGCCGCGACCGAGCGACTGGCCGTCTATTTCATCAATAGTGGGCGACGCGCTGCCGCGACGCAACAATAACTTACCCCCAGCGATTGTCCTGCCAGAACGACTAGTGCATTGGTCCGGTGGTGTGCTGCCAGGAGCGTACGGCGGACTGATGGGATCCTCGCGGGACCCTTTCTTTATCGAAGCTTCACCCTATGGTGATCCGATGTGGCGAGGTGCATACCCAGAATATACGTATCCCAACCAAGGAAAGAAGCCGCCTCAAGAAGCGGATGCGCGTGTCTATCAAGCACCTAATTTAAAATTACCTCACGGCCTTACCAACAGCCGCCTCGGCGATCGCTTGGGCCTGCTTGAAGTGATCGATGGCCAACGGCGGAAGCTAGAAAATGCGGCAGCAGTGCAAGGTTATGACAGCCAACGGCAACGTGTGGTCTCGATGTTGACCGATCCGAAAATTCGCCATGCGGTTGATGTGACCAAAGCGGATGCAAAAATTCAGGAGCGTTATGGGGCTAACAGTTTCGGATGGTCATTGTTAATGGCTTATCGCTTGGTCGAACAGGGTGTTAACTTAATCCAAGTAAATCTTGGCAATAACGAAACATGGGATACTCACGGCGATGCTTGGCCGCGACTTAAGGACAAACTCTTTCCGCCCACTGACCGAGCATTATGTGCATTGATCGACGATTTGGATTCGAACGGGTTACTCGATGAAACGTTAATTGTCATGGCGGGTGAATTTGGGCGAACGCCGAAGGTTTCCACTTTGTCGGAATCCTTCGAAGGTCCTGGGCGGGACCATTGGGGAGCAATCCAGTCGGTCTTTTTCGCGGGTGGTGGAATCCAAGGTGGTCGAGTTATCGGTGCGTCGGACCGTATTGGCGCATATCCGGCGGCAGACCCACATACACCCGAGGAGATGGCGGCGACGATCTATCATGCTTTAGGTATTCCTAAAACTGCAGCTTGGGTGGATGATTCAGACCGACCCCATCATATTTATCATGGCAACCCGATTGCTGCTCTGCTGTAGACGACTTGCCGCAAATTATCGAAATATCTCAACTGGAGAATTGGACGTGAAACATATTTGGCTCGTCATTATTGGAATGCTTGTTGTAGCGCCTGTTTCTGCTGCTGAACCTATTAAGATTGGCAATGATCTGCAGTTGTTTTGGGATGATGCGTTGATTGAAAGCATAACCGGTGACGTGGCGTTTGTGTTGCAACGGCCTGAGCCGAAGGAAATGATTCTGTCGACAGGTGAATCATGGGAAGGGAACGTTAGCGCCTACTTTACATTTTTGCAAGACGAGGACGAGTACCGAGCCTATTATCGCGGCGCACACTATGACACAGTAAAAAAGATCATGACTCATCGTGAAGTTACCTGTGTGGTAACAAGCAAGGACGGGATTCACTGGAAAAAACCAAAGTTGGGGATCGTTGATTTTGAAGGTTCCACAGCGAATAATATCGTTTGGGATGGTATTGGAACGCATTGTTTTGCTCCGTTTGTGGACTCCAACCCTGACAGTAAACCTGCTGAGAAATACAAAGCGCTGTCGCGTGGTCGGTATGTGAAAGGGGCGTTTGACACTCCGGAGCGACAAAAAGGTGTTGTGGGTTTATATACATTTGTTTCCGCGGACGGCTTGCATTGGAAGCAAACTTCGACCAAACCGGTTATCACCAAAGGTGCGTTTGATTCACAGAATCTGGGTTTCTGGGACGTGAATCGAAACAAGTACGTTTGCTATTCACGATTATTCATCGACGGCGTGCGGTCGATTCAGTTTTGCGAATCTAGTGATTTCGTGAACTGGACCGACCCTGTTAAGTTGAAATATGTCGATAGCCCCAACGAACATTTATATACCAATGCGATTGCTCCCTATGCTCGTAACCCGAAGATTTATATAGGTTTGCCCACTCGATATCTACCGGCCAATAGTCGCGTGGAACCGTTGTTTATGTTCAGTCGTGACGGGCTGACATTTCAGCGTTGGTCAACGGCGATTATTCCGGAAAGTGCACCTGCAGATCGCGCTGGCAATCGCAGCAACTATGCCGCGACTGGCGTGTTACAGTTGCCTGAGGATCCGACGCATATGTCAATCTTTGGTACAGAGGCCTACTATACTGGGGCAGACTCTCGCGTCCGCCGCTTTGAGTACCGTACCGACGGTTTTGTCGCCTTGCAAGCCAAACAGGGGGTGATTGTTACACACCCTGTGGTTATTGACGGCAAGGCAATCTTCATAAATGCACGGACTAAAAAAGGTGGTTCCATAGTTGTTTCACTGTTGGACGCAGCTGGTAATCCGGTACCCGGATATACCTCGAAAGACGCCGTTCCTTTTGCAAACGACCTGATAGCGAGTGAGATTGTCTGGCGCGGATCTCGTTCGCTTGAGGCCTTAGCTGGAAAGACCGTAAAACTCCGTATTTCAATGACGGGTGCCGAGTTGTTTTCATTGCAGGTTAAATAGCATGTCACTTGGAATCATAAAAATTCGCATGCTGTCGTTGGCGGTTTTGGCGTTTGCATTGATTCCAGGTCGGACGGCCCAATCGCAAGATTATACGACAGACATTAAACCCATCCTCAAGGCTAGGTGTTACGCTTGTCATGGCGCTCTTAAACAAGAGTCCGAGTTGCGACTTGACACGGGAAAAGCACTTCGTAGTGCAACCGACAACGGTGCAGTCGTGTTAGAACGCATTACCGCGACGGATGAAGATTTTCGCATGCCTCCGATCGGGGAACCGTTAACCGCTGAGGAAATCGCTCAGTTCAAAAAATGGATTGAAGCCGGTGCTGTTTCGCCCGTTAACGAAACGGCCGAAGCTGACCCGGCGGACCACTGGGCATTCGTGCCTCCGACAACACCAGCGGTACCAAGAAAGCACGAACCACGTGTGATCGACTATTTGATCGAGAAACAGTTGCGTGCGCGGAAAATAGGTGCATTGGATTTAGCAACGGCGTCTCAGCGACTGCGGCGTGTCTATCTCGACTTAATCGGCGTGCCGCCTACACCAGAAGAAGTGACCGCCTTTTTAGAAGACGCGTCCGCCACAAGATACGGCACGGTTGTCGATCGTTTGTTAGCCGATTCTCGTTACGGTCAACGTTGGGCGCGGCATTGGATGGACATTTGGCGATACTCCGATTGGTATGGACGCCGCAATCAAAACGACGTCCGCAACAGCTCAGCGCAAATATGGATGTGGAGAGATTGGATTGTAGATTCACTTAATAACAACGTTGGTTACGACGTGATGGTGCAGCAGATGTTAGCGGCAGATGAAATGTCGCCGTTGGATGATTCGCAGTGGCCAGCCACTGGATATCTTGTTCGAAATTACTATTCGTTAAACCCCAACGAATGGATGAGACACAATGTTGAATACACGGGCAAAGCGTTCCTTGGTTTGACGTTTAACTGCGCGCACTGTCATGACCATAAATACGATCCGATTGAACACGATGACTACTTTCGCTTGCGAGCGTTTTTTGAGCCGATGAGTATCCGCATGGATCAGGTGGCGGATGGTCCTCGCCCAGATGAATTTGTCGAATATCTGTATGCGGGGTCACGGAAACCAGTCTTGGTTGGGATGGCGCGGGTGTTTGACAAAAATCATGACGCACCCACTCATTTCTATAATGGCGGCGATGAGCGAAATCGGGTGGCAGATCATACGACGATCGAGCCGGGAGTACCGCGTTTTTTGGAGCATTTATTGCCACAGGTCACAGAACAACAGTTACCGACAGAGGCTTGGTACCCTGGAGCGCGTCAGGCAGTGCATGACTACGAAATGGAGCAGGCTGCCAAACAATTGTCGATTGCGAAAGCCGAACTTATTGAGGTCTCTCCGGCCGATGCCGGGAATGTGCAAGCGGCGGAGGTTGTTCGTAAAGATGCTCAGGCCAAATTAGATGCCGCCATTAAACAAGTGAATGCGGAAGGACAAGGTGCCTTAGAAGGACGTTACTCGTTATTGCTTGACGCGCGGCAGGGTCGTCGCGTGTTGTCGAATCATTTACCGCAAGTGAAGGAACTCGTTGATGGCACGGTTATATCCTTTCAATTACTGATATTGGATGAGGGTCAAGTAAACTTTCAATTAATACGCGATCATAAAGGTTTGTTGACGGCCGGATATGTTGGCTTTGAAAGTGGCGTAATATACGCGTATACGCCCGGTGGTTTTTCAAGGTTCGTTGTAGGTAATTACGACTTTGCCAATGGTGAGAAACGATTTAGGGCAAAACTTCTTATCCATCCAGCTACGGATACTGCTGAGTTGACTATTGACGTCCTGAATGTAGAGAGCCAGGAATTCCGTGAGCTGAAAACTGTTTCAATGGCGATCAACGGCTGGAACCCTGTGGGAACAGACAATAAGCCAATCTTGTTAGATTGCCGTACCGGAACGCAGGCGATATACGACGATATACGGATCGGTATTCCCAAGCAAAATGAGATCGTATTGAATTTCGAAGGCGAAGATTATTCCGACGGTCAAGACGTTGATAAAATTGATAATTGGAAAGTGGGAAGCAGTTCAATCGCGCCGGCAACCTCCAAGACAATCGAAGTGATTGATTCGGAGTTAGTGCGGGCCCTACGTAAATCCGTTAGCCAGGCCGAGGCAGCGGTTTCGCGGCTAACCTTAACACAGGATGCCGCAGTTGCCGCTGTGATCGCAGCGGAAGCTAAGATATTGAAGGTGCAAGCAGTAATTGCAGCGGATGTGCTTAGGTATACCGACGCTGGAGTTGATCGCGTACAAGCTTTGATTAATGCGGCAGTTTCAAAATCGATAGAAGCGGATGGGTTGATTGCCAACGCAGAGTTGCTCGCATCGCGGACGGCCCTGGTTGCGGCTCAAAAGAATGACGATAAGGCTGCAGTGACTGCAGCGGAGGCGCGGGTCACCACAGCAGAGACTGCTGTCACCGCGGCAAAGAAGGCGGCTACGG
This sequence comes from uncultured Planctomycetaceae bacterium, assembly GCA_963934735.1. Lineage (GTDB taxonomy): Bacteria > Planctomycetota > Planctomycetia > Pirellulales > Pirellulaceae > UBA721. The sequence continues at coordinate 69,807 of CAWVZW010000007.1, read as the reverse complement.
ATCCACCCATTGACTACAATCCGTTAAGTGTGCAGACGGCAAAAACCAGCACCGGTCGTCGAACAGCTTTAGCGCAAATGTTAACGCACCGCAACAATCCATTAACCGCGCGGGTTGCAATAAACCATATCTGGCTCCGCCATTTTCATGTACCGCTAGTTGAAACCGTTTTCGATTTTGGCCGCAACGGTAAACCGCCAACGCACCCTAAAGTATTGGACTATTTGGCCGTTGAGTTGATGGAATCCGGATGGGACATGAAACACATACATCGTTTGATTGTGATGAGTGATGCGTACCAACGGAGTTCGCAAGGAAACGTCCGTAACGGGCAAGTTGATCCTGATAACGTGTGGCTATGGCGAATGAACTCCGGCAGGATGGAGGCCGAGGTTGTACGAGACAGCCTGCTATATATAGCAAGTGATTTGGATACGTCCCCAGGTGGGCGCTCCTTGGAAAACACGAAGGCGTTAACTACCAATCGACGCTCGTTGTATTATGAAACCTATCCGGAAGCTGGTGGTGCTAATCCGCTCGGCGAATTGTTCGACGCTCCAAATCCATTTGAATGTTATCGAAGAACCAGTACGATTGTGCCGCAACAGGCGTTGGCTTTGAACAACAGTGATTTTGTTCACCAGGTCGCTCAAAAGACAGTGCTGCGGATCGAAAAGTTGCTCGGTTCCCCCGCGGATACTCAGCCCGACCGCGCATTCGTGCAGATGGCATTTATGGTAGTATTGTCACGGTCACCCTCGGAAGTAGAATTCAGTAAATGCGAAGCGTTTTTGTCTAGTTACGGCGATGACGCTCGGGCTGGATTAATTCGAGTCCTGATTAACCATAGTGATTTTGTGTCCATTCAATAGAAACTGTTAAAGTAAATATCCAACGAGTATCGAGACATGAGCAACATCAACAACCGACGTGAATTCCTATCGAACCTAGGCATGGGGTTTGGCGGGTTAGCCGCTGGGGCAATGTTAGCGGAAGACGGTTTGGTGAAGGCGTCCGAATCGCATGTACCGAATGGGTCTCATCATCATCGACCTCGCGCCAAATCAGTGATTTGGGTGTTTCTGTCCGGTGGATACAGTCATTTAGAGACGTTCGACCCCAAACCTGCGTTGAATAAGTACGCTGGTAAGACCTACTCGCAAACGCCGTTTCCGAATCCAATAGATTCGCCGTTACATAAGAAACGTTTTCGTAGTGTCGCCTCGCAAGAGATAAACGTCCGCGATGTCTATCCGATCATTTATCCAATGCAAGTTGGGTTTGACTATTACGGTGAGAGTAAGATTGGTATCACGGATTGGTGGCCGCATTTCTCTTCCGTCGTCGACGATGTTTGTTTTGTTCGCAATATGTGGACAACAGACAACGACCATGCAGCGGAAAACCAAATTCATACGGGCCGCCATCGGCTAGATGAGGTACAGCCGAGTGTGGGAGCGTGGGCTCATTACGGCCTTGGTTCACTAAACGAGAATTTACCGAAGTTCGTTGTGCTCGGCGGGCCAACTCGAACAAACACGCGCGACAGCATCGGCTCATATTATTTAGGGCCTGCGCATGCTGGGGTTCCGTTGGCAATTGATAGGGCTCAACCCTTACCGTTTGGTGTTAGAAATGCCAATCAGACAGAAGCGGAGCAATTACAGGAGTTTAAACTTTCCCGCGAGTTGAACGAATTGGCGTTGTCCCAACGTCCGGGGGATACCCAGCTTGAGGCCCGCATGAAATCCTATGAACTGGCATTCAGGATGCAATCTTCGGTCCCAGAAGCCGTGGATTTGGGGCAGGAGACGTCAGAAACGACGGAGTTGTATGGGCTCGATCAAGATAACACCCGCGTTGCCGGTCAACGTCTTTTGACGGCGCGGCGGATGGTTGAGCGAGGCGTTCGGTTTGTGCAAGTGTTTCCATCGGCCTACGGGACATGGGATTCACACCGGGACTTAAAGAAGAAACATTCGGCGTTGTGTGCGACGATCGACAAGCCTATCACAGGTTTGTTAAAGGACTTGAAGCGGCGTGGTTTGATGGAAGACACCGTCGTCGTGTTTTGTACTGAGTTTGGGCGGACGCCTGGGTTGGAGCAGCGCAGTGGCGGGACGACGGGTCGAGATCACCATCCTAACGGTTTCACGATTTGGATGGCGGGTGCTGGATTGAAGCGAGGTTATGTACACGGGGAAACGGACGAGTTGGGCTACCATGCCTTGGGTGATGCGCACTACGTAACAGATCTACATGCGACAGTCCTACATCTGATGGGCCTCGATAATCGCCGACTTGTGGTGCCGGGGCGAAAACGACTCGACATCGATAACGGCTTGCCGATCCACGATATATTTGCCTAAATGTCTCTGCTGACGGTTAGTAGTGTATAACCTCAGACGCATATAGTTCATGCAAACAGTCTGCTCTACTTATCGGCGCGTATACAGTATAGCTTCGTTCGGGTGCGGACAAAGATCGAGCCATCGGCGATTGCCGGTGTACCCAAAATTGAATCTTGCATGTCGTTTTTCGCTAACAGCTTGAAGTTGTTGGCGGCATCGAGAACAACGACCACTCCGTTCTCGCCGGCTATATAGACTTTGTTGTCACCGAGGATGGGCGATGCGAAATACTCACATGAGTTTTGAATCCTTTTTGCACCTCGCAGTTGTCGGCCTTGCTTGAGGCTGTACACCGTACTTATACCCCCGCCTTTGATTAACAACATCCGTCCATCGTAAACGAGTGGGGAAACTATATGGTCTGTGTATTTGGTGTTGGTTTTCCATTGGGTGTGCGTTTCAGTAACGTCACCATCTCCGCCCGCTTGGATGGCTAGGATATATTCGTCCGCTGGTTCTTCTGTGTCGAAGGACGCGCCAGCCATATTGTCGGGATGCAAGAATGCTTTATCGAGCTCAATGCCTTCGAGGAATCCATCTTTGTTTTCATCGCCCCGATCAAACGTTCTTTGATAAAATGCGGCGGGAATCTTTTGAGCTCCCACAAACGCTTGAATTTCAGCTTTGTCGATACGGTTGTCATTATTACCGGTTTCGGCGCGATCGATGGAAGCGAGCCATTGATTAGCAATACCGCCGCTTTGCAACGAGATATAGATGGTGTTGCCGCTGACTACTGGCGTGGTTTTGATGTTCCGTAATAATGTACGTGATTCCCAGAGTCGTTTACCGTTCTCGATATCGTATCCGACGACTTTTCCTGTACCAGCAACGACGAGTTCGGTGCGTTTGGCGGTTGAAACAACGACTGGATGCGAATAATTAACGGCCATGTCATCGCGGGCTTCTTTCCAGATGATTTTGCCAGTTGCAGCTTGCACGACCATGATACCTGGATAGATGTCGTCGTCTTGGCAGAAGATCAATTTATCTTCATGAAGCACGGGTGACATACCGGCGCCCCACTTGAAGACGAAAAACGGGGTTGGCATTTCGATTGCCCACTGGTCAGCGCCGGTTTCTGCGTCCACTGAGATGAGTCCGAGCGTGCTAAAGTAAAAGTAGACACGTTCCGCGTCGGCACAGGGAGTGGTCGCGGCTTGGCTGTTGGTTTTATGTATTTCGACAAGTGCACCGGTGGGCCAGCTGCGTTGCCAGAGCAGTTTACCCGTTTTCGCATCAAATCCCGTGAGCGCGACAGTTTTGTCGTCTAACATTGACGAAACAAAGACGCGTCCAGCGGCGACGACGGGGCAACCAATACCGTCACCTAGTTCCGCCACCCACGCGACGTTTTCAGTGGGCGAGAAGGTGGTTGCGAGGGGTTGTTTTGAAACACTGATACCGGCGCAGTTAGGCCCACGGAACTGCGGCCAATCTTCTGCTTGCAATTGAGCGAAGGACGTGGCGGCAAGAACTAGCAGGCAAAAGGTAATTGAGTTTGTGGTGCGCATCAGTGTCTCCAAAGATATTGTTGTTGATATATAGATTAGACAGGATTGTAATTGCCGATGCAAACGGTGGAGGCAATAGGTTTGGACTAAATTTAGGTCAGCAAGGTTGGGGATTGCCGCCGAGGCGTGTTACGATAAACGCCATAACAAAATGTCAAATATTCTAATTGAGCGCCGTCCCTATGAAATTTAGATATGTCCTGTCGCTATTATTCTTGTGCGTGATCGTTGCTCGACCTATAGCAGCCCAACAGCCGAATGTCGTCTTCATCTATACGGACGATCAGGCACCGTTTGCTGTGAATGCCGCGGGTGATCATCGTTTTATCACTCCGAATATTGATAAGATTTTTCATGGCGGTGCACACCTCACCAATAGTTTCGTAACAACGCCCGTATGTAGTCCCAGTCGAGTGGGTCTGATTTCCAGTCGCTATGCATTTGAAGTTGGAATTACCGATTGGATAAATCCAGGTGCTGAAAAACAACTTGGATTGCCGGCTTCAACGGTGACATTTCCGCAGTTGTTTCAAACCGCTGGCTACCAAACGGCGCTGTTCGGGAAATGGCATCTGGGAATCCAAGATCACCATCACCCAACGAAATTTGGTTATCAGCAATTTGCGGGTATCCGCACCGGTGGTTGTCCGCCGAAAGATCCGGTGATGGAAACGCTCGAGGGCGAAACTAAAAAGGTGCTCGGCTATACTTGCGATATTTTCACTGACCATACCCTAGAGTTCATTCAAAGTAATAAGGACAAACCGTTTTTGGTGAGTTTGCATTTTCGAGCACCTCATTCAGCGTGGTTGCCGGTGCGACCTGAGGATTGGGAACCGTTTAAGGATCTCGATCCGGAAATTCCAAATCCGGATTTCCCCAATCTGAATGTGGAATTGGTCAAGAAACGGACACGTGAATACCTCGCCGCGGTGAAAAGTGTTGACCGAAATGTGGGACGGGTCTTAGACGCGTTAGATACCCTTAATTTGACTGACAATACGATTGTTGTATTTACCAGTGACCATGGTTATAACCTCGGCGAGCATGGCACCTGGTTTAAGGGAAATGCGAAACGTATCCTGAAAACCAACCCACCCAAAAGATGGGATGATATACCCGCTGACCGTCGCCCGAATCTGTGGGATACTTCGCTGCGAGTGCCAACGGCAATTCGTTGGCCAGGGACGATTAAGCCTGGCACAGTGCATCACCAGACGTTTTCTAACCTTGATTGGTTTCCGACCTTGTTGGCGATGGCCGGCATTAAATCTTCTCAAAAACTAGAGTTGCGAGGTGAGGACTTTACACCCGTGTTGACCGGCAAGACACGAAATTGGGATCCAGATATTTATTTGCAATACAGCATGAAACATGGCGCCACGACGCACATGCGGGGAGTGCGAACGCCAGAATGGAAGCTGATGATTGATTTGCAACACCAAGGCAGGGTGGAAATGTTTGATTTGCAACACGACCCACACGAACGAGTGAATTTGGCGACTAGTGACTTGGCCACCCATAAAGCACAATTGAAACGACTCACGGGTATGGTCAAAAACCATATGCAGGCGACGGATGATCCACTATTGAAAATGTTTCCGTAGTAAAATCTTCCGTTTTGAGAACGATTCCATGTTCCATTTATAGCGCATAATTTGCTAAAATAAGTTGTATGAAAACTTTGCGTATATCATGGAGTTTGGCAATTCTATTAGCGGTGCTGATGTACGCGCCACCGACGACTCACGGCGAAGAGTTACACACTGCTATCGATCGTCTTATTGATAATTCAACTGGTGGACCGTTCGCTGCGGAAGCAACGGACCATGAGTTTCTCAGACGGTTATTCTTAGACCTCACGGGAGAAATTCCTGCCCCTACGGACGTTACGGCGTTTGTCGCAAATACCGCAGCGAACAAGCGGACGGTGATGATTGACCGACTGTTGCAGGATGATCGCTACCCGCGGAGGATGGCGGAATTATTTAACGTAATGTTAATGGAACGGCGTGGAACGGATCCGGCCTGGAGCCGATTTCTCGTTGAAAGCTTTAAGAGGAATCGCCACTGGGATTCGATGGTTAAAACAATCATCGAACCGGACCTTGCCGATGAGAATGAACAGGGTGCCGGATACTTTTTGACAAAAAGATTAGAAAAGTACGGTCAAAATCCCACGGATTATCCAGGTTTAGCGTCAGATATTGGGCGCTTGTTTATGGGGGTTGATTTGGCGTGTGCCCAATGTCACGACCATTTATTTGTGGATGATTATCGACAATCGGATTTTCAAGGACTGTATGCTTTTGTCAACAATACCTTTATTCGACGCGATATCGAATTTCCCGCTATCGGGCAAAAGGTAATGAAGAAACCGTTAGAGTTTCAGTCCGTGTTTGAGAACGAGATGTTTACGACGGGTCCGCGAATACCAGGCGGAGCGGAACTTAAGGTTCCCGAATACGACCGCGAGAACGAATTTGCCGTAGCTCCGGACCCGATGTCCAAGGCACCGGGCGTGCCTGCCTTTAATCCGCTACACTATCTTGCGACAACGCTTCCGACGGCGGACAACGCGCGATTTCAATCGAATTTGGTTAATCGCCTGTGGGCTTCGATGATGGGGACGGGATTGGTTTGGCCCTTAGACCTGCACCATGGTGATAATCCTGCGACGCACCCAGAATTGTTGTCGTTGCTGGCGGCGGAGTTTGCCCAGCATGACTTTGATATTAAATGGTTCCTGCGTGAGTTGACTCTAACCAAGGTCTATCAGCGCAGCAGCACCTTGCAATCGCCGAGTTCCAATGTCCAAAAAGCGGAGGGCGAATACCGAGTATTTCGAGAGAAAGCGTTGTCACCGGAACAATTGATGTGGAGTATTTTCAAAGCGACAGCGGTGAAGTCTAGGTATCCGATCGAACTCGACGATGAGCAAGAATTGGAAACGACGTTGCCCGCTACTGTAGAGCAGGTGCAGGAACATTTCATCGCGTCGTTTGCCAATCCACCGCGTGAGCCTGAAGTTGAATTCGCGCCTTCGGTGCGCGGTTCATTGTTTTTATTGAACAGTGAGTTAGTTCAGTCCTGGGTGAATGCCGGTGCGGGCAATTCCACTGAACAATTCTTAAAAATCTCCGACAACACGGAAGTCATATCTTCGCTATATATCACTGTGCTATCGAGGCCACCCACCGCTGTCGAATCGATGCAGATGCGTGAATTCTTGATTTCCCAACCTGATCGGCCTGAGGCACTCGCGCAACTAGTCTGGGCGCTGTTGTCTTGCAATGAGTTCCTGATTAATCATTGATAGAAAATATTTAGAATAATATGAACAGACGAGTCAATCATCAAAGTGTCAGCCATAAACATTTGTGCACACCCGCGCAACATGTTATGTCGCGGCGTCGGCTTCTAGGGGCATCGGCAGCAACGGGGTTGTTAGGAATGGGGGGACTTGGTGGATTGGTTCAACCGTTGATAGCGGATGAATTGGTGCAGAGTGATAAGCAAGTGTTGTTTATCTGGATTGACGGGGGAATGAGCCAACTTGAAAGCTGGGATCCAAAACCTAATACTCAATTCGGCGGTCCATTTAGGTCGATCCAAACGACGCTGCCGGGAATACGGGTAAGTGAACTGATGCCCAAAACGGCTGAAATTATGCACTTGTTGGCGCTCGATCGCGGAGTAACCACGGTTGATAACTCTCATTCAGCTGGTGTGCCACGTATTCAACGAGGTGACCCCAAGGATCGCGGCGTGATCTATCCCTATTTCGGCTCCGCGGTGGCAAAGCTAATGGGGCAAGGAAAAAGCCCGTTGCCGCCCTATATCTGGGTTAAGCCCGGTAGTGGTGGTTTTAAGTATCAAGATGCTGGATTTTTGGGTCCTCGGTATGGTGCTTTGGCGATCGGTGACGGCAAAGCACCCCCGAATCTGTTATTGCCGGAAACTCTGAGCCACGATGCTAATTCGGCGCGGAATCGCTTGCGGGATTTTGCAAACGAGCAATATGCAGTTGGACGGAACCCCACTTTTGGTGAAGCTCAAAGCTTCGTATTTGATTCGGCTCAGGCGTTGATGAAGCGGCAGTCGCTATTCTTGGATCCGGATCCCGCAGATGTCAAACTTTACGGTGATACGGAGTTGGGCCGAGATATGCTCATTGGACGTAAAATGCTCGAGGCGGGAGTGCGGTTTGTGAAGGTAAATTCGTACGGTTGGGATACTCATGGTGACAACTTCAACGGTCACGCTAGTTTGATGCCTCGGTTTGACCAAGCTTTCTCAGCGGTGGTATTGGATTTAGAGCAACGAGGTATGCTTGACAATACGCTCGTGATTGCGATGAGCGAATTCGGTCGTACACCGCGGATCAATGGTCATGTTGGCCGTGATCATTGGCCCGAGGCTTGGTCCATTGTGATGACGGGAACGGGTATACAGCGTGGAGTTGTTATTGGTGAGACGAATAAGACAGGTACTTTTGTTGAAAATGACGCTCATGATATCGGTGATTTCTTTCATACCTGGTTTTCTGCTTTGGGCGTCAATAGTTCGGAAACCGAGTATCTTAACAACGGGCAACCCTTACCGATTGCCCATGACGACTGTAGACCTATTAAGGAATTATTGACGTAGTTGAAATGCGATTTGGATATTAAAACTTATGCCCCTAACGTTTGACACAACCGAGACGATCACACCGACCACTCAACGGTTGTCTGCACGCTTTACACCGTGCGGGGATTATCTAATAGCCGGCGGATTTGAAGGATTGTTGCACCGTTGGTCACTCACCGGCGATGATCGAACGGAACTATCTGTCATCAAGGGACATCACGGATGGGTCGAGGCAGTCGGTTTTCACCCAACAGAGTCAAGGGTCTATAGCGGTGATTCTTGGGGTGGTTTGGCATGTCATGATTATAGTGAGCAAGACCCAACAACTTTGTGGAGTACAGAATCCGCTCATGACGGATGGCTACGCGCAGTCGCTGTTGGTGCGGACGGAAGTTGGCTCGCAAGCTGTGGCAAGGATCACAGCGTGCATTGCTGGAAAACTAAGAATGGAAAACTGACTCAGCGTTTGATTGGACACGAAACCGATGTGTACAGTTTAATCATTCATCGGGAATCTCAGTCATTGGTGTCAGGCGACGCTCACGGTCAAGTTATCGTGTGGAATCGGAAAAAGGGAGTGCCGGAGCGCAAAATCGATGTCTCAGAGTTGTTCTTGCAGCATCGACTTCAGGACGTTGGCGGAGTTAAGTGCATGGCGTTCTCACCTGACGGGAAAACGTTGTTTGTCGGTGGCACTCGTCCAAAAGGCGGGGGAAATGTGCAAGGCGTTCCACTTATCATTGGCTTTGACTGGGACAGTGGCGAGGAAGTGTTTAAGCGTGAGCTCGGCGCGGTTGGCGATGTATATGTGCATGAGATGCAGTTTCATAACAATGGGTATTTAATGGCAGTCACAAGTGGTAACCCCGGGACTGGGCAACTCTTGTTTGTAGACTCAAATGAGGTGGTGGCCGAAGACGAAGCGGAGGTAAGCGAGTTGCCCTACCGCAACAATACTCTGTCAAACTGTCATTCCATTTCACTACATCCTGATGGTGAACAATTTGCAGTAACCACCACGAGTAAAGGGAGTAATGGCAACGGGCGGAGATTGGATAAGGATGGAAATTATCTCGGAAACCACAGCCCAATTTACTTAATGCAACCCAGCAACGGTACAGACCAACAACAATGACCACGAACAACACCGAACGCAATGTCTATTTGAGCGGTACTCTTGTCCCTGAATCTCAAGCTAAGATTTCCATTTTTGACAGTGCGGTTATGCTGGGAGATTGTGTAACCGAATCGACGCGGACCTTCGCTCACAAACCATTCAAGCTCGAAGCACATATTGCGAGATTGTATCGATCACTAAAAGTAGCACGAATTGATCCAGGTCTCTCACCGCAAGAAATGCTGACTGTAACCTTAGAGTTGTTGCAAACGAATCTACAAACAATCCAATCGGGCGACGACTTTTGGATCGTTCACAACATTTCGCGAGGGTTAGCGGTGGCGGGTCCAGATCCCACTGTTGCGCAAAGCAGTGCGACTGTAATGATACACAACTCGATGATGGATTTGACGGGATGGGCAGAATTCTACTCTCAAGGGTGTCATGCGGTGACGCCAATGAGTCGAGCGATACCGAGCCAATCGTTGGATGCGAGAATCAAGAACCGCTCGCGGATGCATTACACGTTGGCTGAAGTAGAGGTTAAGTTGGTCGATGAGAAAGGCCAAAGCGTTTTATTGGATATTCACGGTAACGTTTCTGAAAACAAAGGCGGGAATGTATTTGTCGTCAGTGAAGGAGTTCTAAAAACTCCCTCGACGGGTAATTGCCTAGCGGGTGTTAGTCGTGCTACGGTCCTTGAGTTGGCACACACGTTGAATGTTGCATGCGAGGAAACTAGCTTGCAACCGTATGATCTTTATACTGCTGACGAATTGTTTTTTACGAGTACCCCATACTGTGTCATGCCAGCCACTAAATTTAACGGGCTACCTGTGGGCAACGGCGAGGTAGGTGCTGTAACAACAAAAATCTTAGCGGCGTGGAGTGAGCTCGTGGGAGTCGACATTCAGCAGCAGGCGGAATCCCAGCTTTAGGTGCTAAGATGCTACGCAGGAAATTGGAATACTTAGGGGGTGGATTATGGATTTGACTGAACATGACCAGTTGATCTGGGATGAAGAACTCTCTGATTTCGTATCGGAGCGGGTGTTTGATGCGCACATACACTTGTTTTCTCCGGAGCACATGCCGCAATCAGAAGAAGCACCTTGGGGTTTAGCGGATTTAGATGTGCTGCGTCGATGGGCGACTATTTTATACGACGGTCGCCCCACGAGTTTTTTAACCCTAGGATCGCCTTTATCCGGTATTGACGTTCAGGTGCACAATCGTTGGTGCATGCAGGAAATCCAGAGTGATGGTCAATCTAGGTTCCAACGGTTAGTCACACCTGAATGTAATGTAGAGGACATTTACAATGACTGTCAGCAGGTGGGTGTCGTTGGATTGAAACCGTATCGAATATTTTCAATCACGGGCGATATTAAGGAATGTCGGATTCACGAGTTTCTACCTCACGAGCAAATGGAATTGGCGAACGACTTGGGACTGTGGGTGACTCTACATCTTTCACGCCAAGACGCTTGTGCGGATGAGCATAACTTAGCTGATTTGGAAGAGTACACGACTCGCCGCTACCCGAATATCAAATGGATCCTCGCTCACGTCGCGCGTAGTTTCACTTATTGGCCGATAAAACACGGAATTGAGCGTCTGCGTCTGTTACCGAATATCTATTACGATACGTCCGCCGTAACGGAATTGATGCCTCTGGTTACGCTGTTTAAGCATGAGTCTCCGGATCGTATCTTTTACGGCAGTGACGGCGTTGATTCAATGTACTTTTATGGTAAATACGTCGCGTTGGGACGCGCTTGGCAGGAACTGAATGTCAGGCGGACCCAATTACAGTTTCCACATTGTGACGCCCGACCGATCCTCGCAATCTATGAGCAGTTGTTGAGCATGAAACATGCGGCTGAGATCGCAGGATTGGATCGTACTGACCTCGATAAGATATTTTACAAGAATGCCCAGAGGGAATTTGATGTAATTGTCTAGCGAAAAATCCAATGGTGAATTGAGGAATGCCTACACACGCCCTTACATAGGATTAAGCACATCCCCCCCAAATGGAGATCCTAAAATGACTTGGAGTTGCTAGCCAAATGTGTTCGATAGTATAATTAGGGCAGATGGTTCGTATTTAGTTTTGGATGAAAACATGAAACATAATGACCAACATAGTGCTTTTACTACTTACAACCCACTTGCGGGATTGGTCAGTAGTGATATTTCTGTAGGCGGACGACGTTGGTTTTTGAAAACGGGAGCGGCAGCGATGGCTGCGTTACCGTTGAGCACACTACGTGAAATCGACGCTGCTCAAGATGGTTCCGCACGTAAGAAATCTGTAATTCTATTTTGGCTATCGGGTGGTCCTAGCCAAATCGACATGTGGGACCCGAAGCCAAATGCACCTGTTGAAATTCGCAGTCCGTTTGAAACCATCTCAACTAGCGTCCCTGGAGTTCAGTTCACCGAATGCATGCCGTTGCAAGCTTCGATCGCTCACAAGATGTCAGTGCTGCGAGGCGTCGATTGTTCCGCTAGTAACCACACACCAATCACAATGCAGGCCGGTAATCCACTCGCGCGGCGAACCAATGACGGTAAAGACGGCGGTGGGTATCCGTCGATGGGTTCTGTGGTTGCCAAGTTTAAGGGAGCCAACGATCCAGTCATGCCGGCATTTGTAGGGTTGGCAAATAGTTGGGTTTCCGATGTTTGGGGCGCAGGGCATTTAGGTTCCAAATTCGATCCGGTGAAGGGATTGGAATTGGCCAATAAATTCAAGTTGCCAACTGGGGTTAATGTGGACCGTTTGGAAAATCGGCAAGAGTTGCAGCAACAATTTAATACAGCGCGTAAAGCGTTGGATGATAGCAAGACAATTGATCAGTACGATCGCAATACGCAACGAGCATTTGAAATGGTGTTATCGGGTAAAGTCGAAAAGGCGTTTGATCTAAGCAGGGAAGATGATTCGTTACGTGATGAATACGGTCGAATCAGCGTCGGTGAAAAGGCATTACTGGCACGGCGGTTGGTCCAGTCAGGTGTTTCTTTTGTACTGGTCAGCGGTGCTTGGGGCTATTTCGATCATCACGGCGACAATGTTCGTTGGGGTGGACTCGTAAAAGGTCTCAAGCCCTTATTACCGCGAGTCGACAGAGCCTACTATGCTTTAGTGAACGACCTCGAACAACGCGGAATGCTTGACGACACACTCGTGATGATGATGGGCGAATTTGGTCGCTCGCCTAAGATTAATGCCCAAGCCGGTCGCGATCACTGGGTACCGGTGATGTCGATGGTGATGTCAGGTGGTGGAATGCAGACAGGGCAGGTAATTGGTAGCTCGGACCGAGTTGGAGGTGAAATTCGTTCCGGGAAAGTTCGACCGCAAGATCTGGCGGCTACTACGTTCCGGCACCTAGGAATTGATCTAGATTCTAACTGGATTGACGCACAGGGTCGCCCGATTCCGATCATTCAAGAAGGTGGACGACCGATAGCGCAGTTGGGTTAAATTATCTACGGGGTTTCATCGTTTAATAGCTGCCGCCGTCGTGGACGTTGCTGTTTGATCCAAGAAACTTGGGTTATTAACAGATTTAAGGCTGCGTAGCTGACGGATTGATTTGTCGCGTGAGCGGCCGTTTTGTTTGCTGGAAGAGTGGCCTGAGTGGCGTCGCCCACAAGAAATACATTGAAGTCGCGGCGTAAATTCTCGTAACCCGCGGTAGTTGAACAGACGCACATGTCGGTGGCATAACCTACTAATAACACATGGCGGATGCCTTTGGTTTTAAGAAATTCACGCAGCGCGTCGTAACCTTGGTTATCGTAAAAAACGATGTCGTTGTTGTCGACCTCGATGGTATCGATAACTGGAATAGGGAGTTCCCAGAAACCTTCGTGGTTATAGTGCGGGCTGGAATCGATGCCAGGAAAATTGCGAAAATAGTCTACGACGGGTAAATCGCCGGAGACGTCGAACTTGGCAGGAATTGGCTCGCCCGTATAATCGAAGGCCGCGAGTTGGCGGAGCATTTCGCGGCGACCTTCAAGTCGTTCCGTTTCCGACGGAGTATGGTCGATGGAGCGGTATGCTTTAAGCCGAGCAGGATCGGGATCGCGAGGGAGGCTGTACAGGACAGTGTTCACTCGTGGCCGTAATCGCTTTATCAGGGGATTGATTATTTCCTTTGCGTGCTGGCGAATGGCAGCATTTTTTGCGGGTGTGCACCCAAAGGCAACACCGGCAGGCTCGGGCGTTCGCCAGCCTTGTCCGTCGTCGACTCCCCACGGGTGGACGCAAATCACGGCCGTATCGGCACCGTCTAGATAATTTGGGATTTCGATGATGCCTCGCGCGTTGTATGAAAAACGCCATGCCCGCACACTTAACGTGGAATTGGGGTCATTCACCAACGGAGGCGCTTGGTAGTGAGTCTCGTCAAGGATTGGGTCGATGTACTTGGGGTAGTCCGCCAGTAACGGTTTGGGGTTCTTGATCGGTACCAAATTGTTCGAATAACTGCGAGGTTTGGTGGCTTCACAATATACCGCTGAAGTAATGAGTATTGCGGTGCCCAATAGTAGTTGCTTGAACATGTAATATAAATCCTAGGTAAACGTTTGGAATCCGCTAGTTTGTTGATGTCGTCGTATCGGCAATCTTGTCCATCGTAACGATTTCGGCTCGAGCTTCGGCGTTTTTAACAATGTCGCACATCATCCGTAACGTTTCGTGTCGGGGGTCCTCAACGACGAGGCACGAAGGGTGGCAGAGGAAATCGAATACTGCGGTGTTGTCGATGGCCCATTCAATGGCCACCTGAATAGCTTTTTTAAATTCAGAAAGCTCCCAAAGATTACTACGAAAAGCAGTCACGTCGCTGATCGGACTCATCGGAATTTCAATCAGCCCGTTAGAATATTTGTAGGGTTGAGCGTACTGTTGTGCACGTACAATATCCGTAAAAATTTCATCCGCCACACCGTCCGGAGAACGTTTTGAAAGATGGCTCGGATACTTGCTGCTCACCCACTTGAAGCCCAAGTCAAGAAACAAGCCTTGTAGATCTTCTCTTTTATCAAGTCCGTCGTAGAACCCGCCCGGCGTACGAAAGCCGTTTTGCTTGATGCCCGCGCGTTTACGAAGTGCGAGGTCGGTGACTTTGACGTTGTCGCGAATTACTTGATGCACCGATTTTCCGGCGACTAGCCATGGTGATCGCTGAAATCGAAACTGAGTTGCCTCAGCGGTGGCGGCGTGAACGTTGATGTGGTCGTAAGTGTGATTTCCAATTGCGTGACCCTGTTTCGATAACTCGGTTAGCCAGTCGACATTGGCCTGTTCAAGCACGCGTCCAACGGCGAAGAAGTGTAGCCGGACTTCGTGTTTAGCCGCGATCTTACCTGCCTCCAATGCGTAGGATTTGGTAGCTTCGTCGAGATTTCCCTTTTGATAGTCCCACTCGAGCATGCCGCGTTTAGGATAGTGCCGACTCATTTCGAGGTCATAGGTTATAGCGACTTGTGCTTTGGTGCGCTGTCCCGCAGGCTTTGTTTTTGCTAAGAGGGCGGGGTTAATCGCTAAGGCGGCAGTAGCGGAAATGAAATGGCGGCGTGAAAGCGTCATGATCGGGAGTCGTCTTGAAAATGAGAGTATTGAATTTGGTTGTTGGGAAACGTTTAGGCGTGCGTCAATCCGGCCGCAAAGGTGTCAACGCCGGGTGAGTAATGAATCATGTCAGGGGGCTGGTCATGAAGTCCGTATGGTTTGAGTATGTCGTGACATCGCAGGTCGGTGGTGACCGATTGTATTGGCCACGGCGAATGTTTTACTTCACCCCACATAAGATCTAGCTTCTTGTTGGTGTTATAGAGACCGTAGCGTTCGCTGCTCCATGATATGAAGTCACTTGGTGTTGAGTTGCAGTTGTCGTCGAGCGGTGCAGGACGATAAGTGATATCAAACTCAAGTGTTCCGTCACAGTGGTTGCTTTGATAGTGCGTAGAAGAATCACTACCGACGACATATTGGATGGCACGTTTGCGGTAGGGGAGATGAAAGGAATGCTTGCCGATTGTGCGAGTGAACCATTCCGGGGTATCGAGAGAAAGGAAAAACACGCCGCTGCGGTCGCTATGTTTAACGTAGGTACGGACGTTCAACTCAGGGTATGAACGCATGCTCGGCATGTAGGGCATCCATTTCTTGCGGACATCGTGCATCTCGAAGGCGACAATACCGATCCAGGCATCGGAATCGAATGTATCAATAGTTAACGAATCTGGTACAAAGTTTTGCAAGGTGGCGGTCGGCACTCGCCAATGTAGAAAAAGAGTGTTATGCCACCCCATCTTTACTTGCCATTTCATAACAATTCCCCTATTGGTTGCCCCTGTGGCAAAATATGAACTGGGCGACCAAAATAATCTGAAATAGTCGCACGGTAATTGATTCCAAGATGATGATATATTGTGGCGAGTAGGTCTTGAGGAGTGGTGGGACGTTGTGTTGGGTATTCCCCCTTGGAATTGGTTGCACCAATAACTTGCCCCATCCGCATGCCACCGCCGGATACCAAAGCGGTATAGGCTTGGGGCCAATGGTCACGCCCAACCGAGTTGTTGGGTGTTCCCTTGCGAATCTTCGGCGTGCGTCCGAATTCTCCGACCACGCATACCATGATTTTGCGATCAAGGTTTCGCTCATAGATGTCTGTGATTAACGCTGACAAGCATTGATCCAGAAAAGGTAGTCGAGTCCGCATGAATGTTGCAAAATGACCCTCGCGTCCCGCATTACCTGCATGGTCGTCCCAATTAGTGTGTTCAGGACCCGACCGTGGCGTGTTGCAATAAATGTTTATAACAGGGACGTGGGCTTCGGCGAGTCTGCGGGCTAACAAACAACTCTGCCCCCAAGTGTTTAGCCCATATCGCTTACGCACCTCGAGTGGTTCCTGCTCAATGTCAAATGCAGCGGCCGCTGTCGGGCTAGCGAGCATTTGATAGGCAAGTTGTCTGAACTCATCGACGCCAGCAAGTTCCCCTCGAATGTCAATATCACGGCGGAGTGTGTCTAGTCGGGAAAGCAGGGCTTTCCGCTCAAGCAGCGATTGTGAATTACGGCCAGCAGAAAGCTTTAATTGTGGAGTTTGATAGCTTGGTTTACTAGGATCGGTAACTTCAAACGAACTGTGGTGCAGGCCCAGATAAGTAGGTCGAGTCATATAGGGGCGTTGTGGCAACGTCACGTAGGGCGGCATACCAGATTTTGTAAACCCTAGTACATGACTCGCGATGTGCCCAAAATCGGGGTGGTCACTTTTGGATTGCGAGGTGGGGTCAAGTTTAGCGGGACGTTTTCCAGTGAGTGCAATAACTCCCCCGTCACTATGAATATCAACGTCGTGGTGCATTGATCGAATTAGTGTAAATTTGTCCGCGATCTTCGCCTGCAACGGGAAGTGCTCGCAAATGTCAATTCCTGGTACGTTTGTGGCAATGCTAGAGAATTGACTTCTCATTTCCGACGGTGCGTTTGGTTTGAGATCCCATGTTTCAAAGTGCGAAGCGCCGCCATGCTGATAAAGCATAATGACCGAAGTGTCTTTTAATGCCTGATTATTCGCAGCTCGTAGCGCCAGAACATCCGACAGAGTGACGCCGCCCAAAGCAAGAGCACCCACTTGCATGAAACCACGGCGGTTAATTAGTGAAGGGTGCATTTATTTTGGATTTGAATCTGGTAGGGGGTGAACATGTCGAGTGCAAGAACGACAAATTGCTTTATATCTCTTAGACTGCGTTACGTTTAATATTGTAACGAATCTTAGCGGTTTTATTTATCGGAATTTGCTCCGGAGAACAGAGGATCGCCATGGTTTTGTAGCCACACGATCATTTCCTCACGTAGTTGATTCTTGACGTTCGTTGCTCGTTTACTGCTAGCAAGGTCGTGCATTTCATAGGGATCAGAACCGAGGTGGAACAACTGTTCGCGTTGCACAGCGGGGTAATAGATATATTTCCAGTTTTGCATACGGATCATTCGTTGTTGATCATGAAAGTATCCAATGATAAACGGATAAACTTCGCTCAATTCATTGCGCAGAATTGGCATTAAGCTGGTTGCTTCCACTGCGGGAAGTACTTCGACGCCCGCGAGTTCACAAATTGTCGGGTAAAGGTCGCGTAGATAACATTGTGCCGACCGTTTTTCGCCTGTTGGGATATTACCGCCCGCGAAAATCAACGGTATGCCGATGGTGTGTTCGTACATGTTTTGTTTACCCATCAACCCGTGACTTCCCAGAGCCAAACCGTGATCGCTTGCAAAGATAATAATGGTGTTGTTCAATTCGGGGTCTGTTTGTTTTAGGGCAGCGACGATACGGCCAATTTGCTGGTCCATATAGGAAATGATACGATAGTAGGTTGCGAGATCGCGTTGGATATCTTTCTTTTTTCGGGGCCAGGGATTTAATAATTCGTCGCGACCTGAGAAATTACCGTGGTCGAATGGATGTTTGCCGCGAAAGTTCTCAGGCAGCGGCATGTTCTTGGCGTCATACGTGTCTAGCCAACCGGGTGGATTCAAAAGCGGATCATGCGGTGCCGTAAAGTTGACCTGCAAAAAATACGGTTTATCTGACTTGCGTTTAATGAATTCAATCGCCGCATCAGCAAACTTGCTTTCAATGTCGGGTGTTAAGCCCACACCTTGCTCGGGAAAGAGTTTTCGATCATCTGTTTGGAACATCCAACCGCGATATCCAGTGACGATGCGACCCGCTGCGTCGTACTGCGGTTCGGTGGGGCGTTTGCCGGATCCGAAAAGGCCTAAGCTCTCTTGGAATCCTCGAGTGGAGGGTCTGCCGGAAATCATCCATTTACCGACCCAATATGTATTGTAGCCACCGCCGGTTAACGCTTGAGCGAGTGTTGTATGCGTCAGGTCTGGCTTGTTGTTTGGGGGATGGACTCCGTTGCGAAATCCAGTCTGGCCACTGAGAAGCTCTGCTCGAGCGGGAACGCATAAGGGGTTGGCGCAGGTAGCGCGTGTAAAGGTCGTGCCGTGCTTTACTAAGGAGTCCAGATTGGGTGTTTGGATAATGTCATTACCAAGGGCAGCGATGGTATCGGGGCGTTGGTCGTCTGAGATCAATAAGATAATATTGGGCGGTGCCGCGGCGGTAACAAGCGTCGGGACTAGTTGTGCGATTACAATGCAGAGGAGCCAGAAGTTTCGTATCATAAGGAGAGTTGCTCTTAGGTTAAAGTTGAGCTGGAATTGGACTGGTGGTCGGTTGCCGGGTGGAATTCTTATTGTACATTATTAACGTTGTAATCACGGACTAAGGAAAACTAAATGAAAACTTCGACAATCATCGTGGTAGCCTCGTATCTGCTGGCAATGTCGCCGCAGTCCGAATTGGCAGGTCAAATACAACCACCGGACTTGATTTTGCGTTCGGGAAAGATTGTAACGGTCAACCGGCGGTTTGAGATTGCCGAAGCTATGGCGGTGCGCGGCGATCGCATTGTGGCAGTTGGACACGACAGCAAGGTTCTAGAACTCGCCGGGCCGGACACCAAAGTGATAAATCTGGACGGCAAGATGGTGATTCCCGGCTTGATTGACTCCCACGTCCATTCCACTGGTGCCGCGGTTTACGAGTACGATCATCCGGTTCCGGTCATGAATACGATTGCCGATGTGTTAGAACATATTAAGCAACGCGCAAATGCGTTGCAGGACGGTCAATGGATTCGCTTGAGCCAAGTCTTCATTACACGTCTAGAAGATCAGCGGTTTCCGACTCGCCAAGAGCTCGATTCCGTTGCTCCTGACAACCCTGTAGTGTTTCGGACCGGTCCGGACCAAGCATTGAATAGTCTTGCGCTTAAGTTGTCCGGTATCGATAAGGAGACGAAATTTCCAGAGGGCCGCGTAGGCGTGATCGAAAAGGACCCGCAGACGGGCGAGTTAACCGGCATCATTCGAAATGCTGGCTCATTGATCAAATACCAGTCGGCTGAACGGAGACCGGAGTTTGCAGACCGGCAGACAGAGCTAAAAAAACTGATTGCAAATTACAACTCGGTAGGTATTACAAGTATTTCGGATCGCAATGCATCCGATTCCGCAGTGGAGCAATGGCGAACCTTGAAAGATGAGGGCGGCTTAAATGTGCGTGTCTTTCTCTATTACTCTTTAAATGCGAATCTACCGCTAGCAGACGTCGACGCGCGGATCAAGAAAGCGACCAGTGACCCGCTTCATGAATACAATAATATGCTGTGGTTGCGTGGCATTAAGGTGTTTTTGGATGGAGGCATGTTGACCGGCAGCGCTTACATGAACAAACCATGGGGCGTCAGCAAAATTTATTCGATCACGGATCCAGAGTATCGAGGAACTCGTTATATCGATCCGGAGCGGCTTTATCAGGTTAGCTTGCGGGTGCTTGATGCTGGGTTGCAAATGACAGCACATAGTGTTGGCGACGGTGCTGTTAGCACGTTAGTTCAAGCTTACGCCACGATCGACGCGGATAATTTTAAGGTTGCGGCGGCTCGTCCTTGTATTACTCATTGCAACTTCATGAGTCGTGAATCGATTAAAGAGATGGCGCGGCTCGGTATCGTCGCAGACTTGCAACCGGCATGGCTGTATATGGACGGGAAAACGCTATTGAAACAGTTTGGGCAAAAACGCACAAAGTATTTTCAGCCTTACCGCTCACTTTTTGATCGAGGCGTGATCGTTGGCGGCGGATCTGATCACATGCAGAAAATTGGGAGCTTGCGGAGTGTCAATCCGTACAATCCATTTCTAGGTATGTGGATCACGCTGCAACGGCAGCCTCGTAACATGGATGGAATATTACACGCTGAGCAGCGACTGAAACGGCACGAAGCTTTACGGTTGTATACGATCAACAACGCCTACCTGACTTTCGAAGAAAAAGTTAAGGGGTCGTTGGAGGTTGGTAAGTTGGCCGATTTTGTGGTGGTTGACCGAGATATCCTTGAAGTTGAGTTAGATGCTATAAAGGATACGCAAGTATTGCGGACGTACATTGGTGGTCGATTGGTATATGCGGCCAGTGAATGAGAGGCAGGATTACACGGTGTGTGTTAGAAATTGCAATATATAAATAGCGAGAGTGGGTGCAGATATGCAACGACGAGAATTTGTGGTTGGAAGCAGCAGTTCGGTTTTAGGCCTCTTAGGTAGTTATTCGCTGGCGGCTACGGAAATTACCGCAGTATCCGAGGGCGGCATCGATTGGTACAACGTTCAGGACTGGGGAGTCGAGGGACGTGGATTTTCGGAGACGAAAAACTATTTTGATCGCTTACCAGCCAAAGCTAACGGTGTCGTTCGTGGCGCGGTTTGGGGTTTGAGTTTACATAGCGCTGGGATGTCATCGCGATTCAATACTGACAGTCGAGACTTACACGTACGGTATCGTTTGAAGTCAGGAAGCGTGGCGATGCCACACATGCCCGCCACCGGCGTCAGTGGCGTAGACCTTTATGGAACGAATGAACAAGGCGAGCCTCGCTGGATT
Source organism: uncultured Planctomycetaceae bacterium (assembly GCA_963934735.1). Classification (GTDB taxonomy): domain Bacteria; phylum Planctomycetota; class Planctomycetia; order Pirellulales; family Pirellulaceae; genus UBA721. The sequence goes on along the minus strand of CAWVZW010000007.1, from coordinate 48,569 downwards.
AGTGTTTCGCGACCAAGTGCCCAAGATGTTAACTATAAATGGGCAACAAATATTGACCCGCCCGGTCGTAACGGTCGCCTCTACACGGCGTATTTGCCGTTGTATAACGGCATTGTGAAAATGGAAGTGGGCGTTCGGTCCGATAGTCGGTTCACGCCAATTGCGCCACGCAAAAAGGGCACGATTGTGTTTTACGGTACTTCAATAATGCACGGCGCGTGTGCGTCAAGGCCCGGCATGGCGTTGCCGGCAATTTTGGGACGGTGGTATAATCGTCCGGTTATAAATCTTGGGTTTTCCGGTAACGGAATGCTGGAATTGGAATTGGCCGACTTGCTCGGCGAGTTAGATGCGAGTGTTTATTGCGTCGATTGCCTACCAAATCTTGTTCCAGAGTTGGTGAAGCAGCGTACAATTCCGTTTATTGAAAGACTACGTAAGTACAAACCCGACACGCCGATTTTGATGGTGGAAGATCGCACGTACACACACTCACCGTTCTTCCGATCGTTGCGTGATCGACACACCGGCAGTCGGGGGGCCTTTCGTTCCGGTTTCGACACATTGAAGAAGGCTGGGGATGAGAACTTGCATTACTTAGAGGGTAAAGATTTGCTGGGCAGCGACGGGGAAGCAGCGACGGATGGGTCTCATCCTAACGACCTAGGATTTATGCGGTATGCCGACCACTATAAGGTCGCACTTGATCAAATAATCCAACAGCCTGTGGCAGAAGGTGTTTTGAGGCCTGAATGAATTGCGGATTAGTGGAAATGAAAAAGAGCACTACAACAAATCATATTGCGGTTTTGGTTTGTGTGATATTGTGCAGTTGCAGTTTATCAGCGGACGACGGTATCGATTTTTTCGAAGCCAAGATCCGACCCTTGTTGGTACAGCATTGTTACGAATGTCATAGCGGTAAGACGGGGGTAGTCGAATCCGGGTTCGATATGGACACGCGTACGGGGATGCTCGCCGGAGGTGATCGTGGTATCGCGGTGGTCGCGGGTAAACCTGAGGAGAGTCCGTTGATGATGGCGATAAGTTATCGTCTTAGTGACTTGGAAATGCCACCCGCTGGAAAATTACCGGCAGAGGAGGCAGAGCTCCTTGCACGTTGGATTAAAGCCGGTGCCACGATGCCGCTAGGGGAAGGCGTGGCAACGAAGAAGAAACCCCAGACGGTGATTGACATTGATGCATCTCGTTCGCACTGGGCTTTTCGGCCGCTGGAACCACTAGCCACAAGAGTTGATCGTAAATCCCTCATGAACCCAGTCGACCGCTGGGTGTTGCATTATCAAAAGAAAACTCGGATTCGGAGTACGACAACAGCGTCGCCAGAGCAGTTGATACGACGCTTGAGTTTCAATCTGACGGGACTGGCTCCGGAATGGACCGATGTTGCCGCGTTCACCGACGAACCGACCCAAACGCAGTACAGTAATTTGGTAAGTAAGTATTTGTCCTCGCCCGCGTATGGAGAACGTTGGGCCCGGCATTGGTTAGACCTCGTGCGTTACACGGATACGACGGCTAGTTGGTTAGAAAGTACAGCGGGTTCCTTTCGGTACCGTGACTGGGTTGTTACAGCTTTCAACGATGATGTCCCCTACGACCGTTTTGTTAAATTACAGTTTGCTGCGGATCTCATGGGTGACAGCGCCCCTGACGATCTGGCCGCACTCGGTTTGATCGGACTCAGCCCGACTTATTGGAAAGAGCCTCGCTTGTCGCCGCTGGTGATTAGGACCGTCGTGGCGGAAGAATGGGAAGAGCGGATCGACATGGTCGGCCGAACATTTCTGGGATTGTCACTAGCCTGTGCGCGATGTCATGACCACAAAATGGACCCGATTACTCAGCGGGATTATTACGCGTTGGCAGGAGTGTTTGCGAGTAGCCGAATTCTGGATGTACCGTTGGTGGCGCAAAAAGAACAGGCGGCAGTTCGTGCGGCCATTACGGCGGCAGCAGCGATTCGTGTTAAGATTCAGCGCGAAAAAGTAGTGCAAGAGGGAGCTCAGGATAAAGACGTGCACGCCAAGCGAATCATGGAATTGCAGGTGGATTTGGAGACGTTGTCCAAGGCGACTCCAAATTTTGACGCGCCGCGAGTGATGGCGGTGGTGGAGGATAGCATTTCGATAGTAGCCGACGGTCCGGAATTGACAAAAGTTGTCTACACTCCGAATCACGCCATTGACGTTGCGGTCCAACTGCGAGGTAATCCCGCGACACTTGGCGATGTTGTGCCACGCCGGTTTATTGAGCTGATGGATCCACAGAAAACTTCCTTTTCCAATGGTAGTGGGCGATTGGAATTGGCCGAATCTTTGGTGTCGAAGTCGGAGGGATTGTTAGCGAGGGTTATTGTAAATCGTGTGTGGCGGCACCATTTTGGCAAGGGAATCGTCGATACGCCGAGTAACTTCGGATTGCAAGGCGGGGTGCCGAGTCATCCGGAGTTGTTAGATGCGCTGTCGTTGGGGCTTATTGAAAACCAATGGTCGCTGAAATGGTTGCAGCGGGTGATTGTCACGAGTGAGACGTTCCAGCAAAGCTGCAGTACTGCTGAGGCGTCAATTTCTAAGGATCCTGACAATCGCTGGTACGGTCGCATGAACCGCCGGCCACATGATATTGAAGCATGGCGGGACTCGATGTTGCAGGTTACGGGTTTGCTCGATTCAAGTGTCGGAGGTGAACCATCTCTACTTTCTAATGCAGACAATAACCGCCGCACGCTGTATGCGACGATCAAGCGACGGGAATTGGATGAAGTCCTGAAGATGTTCGGGTTTCCCGAACCGACGGCGCATAGCCCGAAACGAGATGAGATGAATACTCCACTACAACAACTGTATTCGCTCAATAGTGGTTTTATCTGGAGATGCGCAGATCACTTTTCGTCTTCCTACACTGTGAACGAGAAGGAAGATTTCAAGCCGATTGTGGCAGAACTGTACCGCAAGGTATATGCGCGTGAGGCGACGCCTTTAGAATATGGCGTTGCTATTGATTACCTAGAGAAAGCCGGTTCCGCCGGGTTGCGACGGTATATACACGCGTTGTTGATATCCAATGAGTTTGCGTTTTTAGATTGAGATTGTTGCTGATGGACAGCGAGATTATAGGACGATATTAGAATGTCATTTGCAGGAAACATCGATAGGCGTGCTGCGATCTCCGCTTTGGGCGGTGGCTTGGGGTTGTTAGGTCTATCAGATCACATTGCATTGGCTACGGAGCAAGGTGCTGGTTGTCATCATCGACCACGAGCTCGTCGAGTCATTCAGTTGTTTATGAATGGCGGTCCATTTCAGGGGGATTTCTTCGATCCCAAGCCCGCGCTCAACAAATACCAAGGTCAGCGGCCAGGCGAAGTTGAGCTCCGTACCGAACGCAAGACCGGCGGGTTGTTGGGATCACCGTACAAGTTTGGGCGACATGGTGCGAGTGGTCTTGAAATCAGTGAATTATTACCCCGCCTGAGTCATCACGCAGACGATATTTGCGTCTTGCGTAGTGTTTACACGGACAACCCGAATCACGGTCCAGCCTTGTTGTTGATGAATAATGGAACTATCTCGCCCACGGTTCCGAGTATGGGTTCTTGGCTAATGTATGGATTGGGGAGTGTGAATCAGAATTTACCAGGGTATGTCGTGTTATGCCCAGGGCGTCCCGTGCGGTTTTCAATTTTGTGGAGTAGCGCTTTTTTGCCGTCGCAATTCCAAGGCAGTTATGTCAACCACTCGACAATCACGCCGGAGTCTATGATTCCGTTCCTAAAGAACGATAAATTGAGTTTGCAAGAACAACGTGATGAGCTTGATTTGATCGGGTCTCTGAATCGAATGCACGGGCTAACGCGGAGTGCAGACAAACAGTTATCCTCGCGAATTTCCGCGATGGAAACGGCATTCCGCATGCAGTCCGCAGGACACGAGGCATTTGACATTAGCGCCGAACCCGCTGCGATCCGCGAAGAGTATGGTGCGGGGCATTTTGCCAATGGGTGTTTACTCGCGAGAAGATTGGTGGAGCGTGATGTTAGGTTTGTGCAAGTTTATTACGGGAATGGTCAACCGTGGGATACGCATAGCAAACACAATGAATTGGTAAAAGGATTAGCGACTTCGATTGATCAACCAATTGCGGCCCTGCTCGCAGATCTGAAACGACGTGGAATGCTCGATGATACATTGGTAATTTGGGGCGGTGAATTTGGGCGGACGCCGGTGTCGGAAAATGGCAGCGGTCGCGACCATAATCACTATGGTATGACCATGTGGTTGGCTGGTGGTGGTTCGCGTGGGGGGTATGCTCACGGTGCAACGGACGAATTCGGCTTTCGCGCGGTGCAGGATCGGATGCACGTGCATGATGTGCACGCGACAGTACTGCATTTATTGGGCATTGATCATGAACGATTGACCTATAACTACGCCGGTAGAGATTTTCGTTTGACGGACGTCGCTGGTAAGGTAGCCACAGACGTGTTGGCGTGAAATTTAATTGTAATTGTAATAGATATTTGGCAATTCGAGGTCGCCGTCGGTACGTGTTATTTCCTATAATAACAGTATGTTTCAATTACGTCTTATTTCGATAATTGCCTTTTTTGAAATTGCATATTTGCCGTTCGTTGTGGCAGCTGCGCCCATGGTTAATCCCGTAGAGGTTACGCTTGTTGGCCCCGAGAGTTCTCAGCAACTCGTTGTGACCCAAAATACAGCAAACGGGTTGATCGACTCGACGCACAATTCGAAGTATCAATCGAAAAATGAAGACGTTGCAGTTGTAAATGAACGAGGTGTTGTTCGCCCAATAGGCGAAGGGATAACCGAGGTCCGAGTATCGAGTAGTACTGGAACAATAGTTATCCAGGTAGCTGTGCAACACTTCACGGATCCTAAACCTATTAGCTTTAGACGAGATATTCAACCAATCCTTACCAAAGCGGCTTGTAATTCCGGCGGCTGTCATGGCAAGGCTGATGGCCAAAACGGTTTCCAATTGAGCCTGTTCGGATTTGACGATGAATTTGATTTTGCAGCGATTGTCAAAGCGGCACGTGGACGGCGAGTAAACGTGGCCGCGCCGGCGACGAGCCTATTCTTGCGGAAAGCAACTGGCGATTTACCGCATGGGGGTGGTCGAAAGATTGAAAATGGTGGCCTGTGGTACGCACGCGTTCTACGGTGGTTAAAGGAAGGCGCCGTGCTGGATGAACCCCATGAGCTTGAGACCTCGCGCATAGAAATATTTCCCAGCACTGCAAACATGCTTCACGACAGCGGGCAACAGCTACAAGTGTTTGCCATCGATTCTGATGGAACTCGGCGGTGTGTGACGAGGGAAGCCGAGTTCATTTCTAACGCGACGGACGTTGCTGAGGTCGACTCCGATGGATTAGTACAAGTAAGTACGGTGCCCGGTGAAGCGGCAATTTTAGCTCGGTATCGAGGTCAAGTGTCGGTGGCACGCGTACGTTTACCGCAATCAGGAGATATTCAGCGGCCAGTGTTGACCAACCCAATTGACACGTTGGTGTGGGATCGTTTTACGCTATTAGGGATACAACCAAGTGAATTAGTTGATGACGGCAACTTCTTGCGGCGGGTCTATTTGGATTCGATTGGGACGTTGCCAACGGTTGCAGAGGCCCGCAGGTTTCTGGGCGATAGTGCGCCGGATAAACGGGAGAAACTTATAGAGGAATTATTATCACGTGGCGAATATGCTGATTTTTGGGCAATGAAATGGGCGGATATCCTGCGGGTGGACCGCGAGCGAATTCAGTCCAATGGCACCATCGCGATGACGCGTTGGTTGCGCGAGCAATTTGCGAATAATCGCCCGTATGACGAGTTCGTTACCGATGTGATGACCGTGTCCGGAAGTACGGTAAGTGAAAGCCCAGCGGCTTTTTATGTGGTGCATAATGACGCTGAAAAGCTCGCTCGTAGTATCAGTCAAGCCTTTTTGGGCGTTCGTATTGAATGTGCACAGTGTCACCATCACCCTTTTGAAAAATGGGGACAGCACGATTACTTTGCGTTTGCGGGTTTTTTCACGGGTGTTAAGCAAAAGAAAATGGGTGCGGTGGCACAGAAGATTGTGGAGGGGCCAGGGCAGGATCTGACGCATCCACGAACGCTACAAATAGTGCCGACGGCTGGTCTCGGCGCGGCTCCAATCGTAGTTGGCCAGGGTTCAACGCGGCGAGTGGCATTGGCTGAGTGGATGACGCAACCGTCTAATCCATTTTTGGCGAGGATGTTGGTCAATCGGTTATGGGCTCATTACTTTGGTCGCGGTCTGGCAGATCCGATCGATGATATGCGGAGTACCAATCCCGCCTCAAACGAACCGCTGCTGAATATGCTAGCGGAGCGATTCATTGCGGATGATTTCGATATTAAGAAAATCACAAAATTGATACTGAGTAGTCGGGCTTATCAATTGAGTGTCGAGGTAAACCAATCAAATGAATTAGATCAGCAGAACTTTTCACATGCTCGTTGGAAAGCGATGTCGGCAGAGGTTCTGCTTGATGCGATCTCTCAGGCGACAGGTGTCGATGAAACGTTCAATGGTTGGCCTGACGGATACCGCGCAATTCAAATTTGGGATAATCGAATGCCCAGTTACTTTTTTCGTATCTTTGGTAAACCACAACGGGTAAGCGTTTGTGAATGTGAGCGAGGGACGGAACCGAGTATCGCTCAGGCATTACATCTTATGAATGCACCAGAAACAATGGCGAAACTTCGTAGTCGGTTTGGTGCGGTAAGGCGATTAGTTGAGTCCAATCTTTCCGAGGCGGACATTGTGGATGAGCTGTATTTGTCGACGCTGTCGAGGTTTCCAGTGGCTGAGGAGCGGGAATTGATGGTCAGCGTGTTTGCGGATCCGTTGTCGAGTCGGCAGACCGCGGTCGAAGATATTTTGTGGACGTTGATCAACACACGTGAGTTTGTATTTAATCATTGATATAGATAGTTGTCGAACTATTGGAGTAGCACATGTTTAATCTTTCATTCAACAAACAAGGCGGATTCTGTGACAAGGTTTCGCGTCGTAATGTTTTGACACTAGGGGCTACCGGATTACTCGGTGGCTTGTCATTGCCAAAGATGTTGCAAATGCAGGCTGTCGCGGCTAGTTCCAAGCCATCACGCGTAAAATCATGCATATTTTTAATGCTTGAAGGTGGTCCGAGCCATATAGATATGTGGGACTTAAAACCCGATGCCCCGAGTGAAATTCGCGGGCCTTTTAATCCAATTTCGACTAACGTGCCAGGCACTCAAATCAGCGAGATTTTGCCGATGTGTTCGAAGATTGCTGACCGGTTCACAATCTTACGTAGTCACAGTCACGGTGATAACGCTCATCAGACGGGTCGACATTGGGTCCTGACCGGCTATAAACCCAATTTCCCGGACGGCCAGGCCAAGGGGATCCCGTTCAATGAGCATTACCCTTCGATTGGCTCGATGGTGTCTCGTGAGTTGGGCCATCGTGGCGCGGTTCCTCCGTACATCGAAGTTCCGGAACCGTTGGGGCCGGGTGGGCCTGGGTTCTACGGTCCTCGTTACGCTCCGTTTACGATCGAGACCGATCCGGTTGAGCCGACGTTCTCAGTACGAGATTTGAATGTCGTGGAGGGAATAGATGTAAACCGATTTGAACGCCGCAGAACATTGCTGGAGCGGGCCAATGCATTAGGCGCTGGTGGAGGTGGTGTCGGACGAGCCAAAACGATGGATACATATTATGAAAAGGCTCTGGAAATGGTAACCAGTCCCGCCGCCCGCCGCGCGTTTAATATCCAGGGCGAAAAGGAGTCCGTGCGAGAGCGATATGGTATGACATCTATTGGGCAATGTTCGTTATTGGCGAGGCGGTTAGTTGAAGCAGGTTCGCGATTTATCGGAGTGTCTCATGGAAGTTGGGATACGCACTTCGATAATTTTACTGGACATCGTAAAGCGTTGGTGCCGCCGACAGACCAAGCGTTTAGCGCGTTGATCGAGGATTTGGACCAACGGGGAATGCTAGACGAAACACTGGTTGTCATGATGGGTGAAATGGGAAGAACTCCCCGAATCAATAAAGATGCCGGTAGAGACCATTGGTCGATGTGTCAGAGTGTCATTCTTGCGGGTGGAGGAATAAAGCGGGGGGCTGTGATTGGCGCGAGTGATGAGACCGCAAGTTATCCGACTACGACTCCATATGGGATACAGGATCTGTTGTATACGATTCTCGATTTGATGGGCATCAACCCCAATAAAATCTATCCGGATTCGTTGGGACGTCCAGTTCCGCTGGTTACCGGCGGCAAACGAATAAACGAAATTATTGCGTAACGACAAATGAGGAACCAGCGTTCCTCAATATTTGGTTTACGAGCACTAGGCATTGAATAACTATATGACGAAAGTCTTAAAAAATCGGTCAGCGATATTGTGGGTCGCCTTAGTGTGCACCTTGGCTTTTGGGGTTCAGTCCAAGCTTTTAGCGCAATCTCCCGACGTCGGTTACGTATATCCACCTTTTGTGCAACGGGGGACGTCAACGCCAGTGCGACTTGGTGGTTATGATTTTACGCCCGATCTGCAAATCATGATTCATTCGACGACGGTGGCGTTATCCGAAGTAGAACCAATTGGCCCGTTTTTGGTACCGCCTCGACCCTACTGGGAGGGACCGCGGATTTATGCTAACGCCTTGCCGATCCCACGGGAAATATCGGCTGTTTTAAGCCCAGATAAAAACGGTGCGTTAGGGAGGGTGTCGTGGCAAACTGCGAATGCCAATGGCGTATCCAAAAGAGGGTTGTTTTATATTAGTGACATGGTGGAACAAGTGGAATCTCGGTTTCGTTCTGAGTTGATGGAATTAGGAAAAGCACCAATTGCTGTGTCCGGCAGGATTAGACGTTTGACGGAGAAAGACAATTATGGATTCATAGCATCAAAGACCGGTAAAGTCTCGCTAGAAGTGTTTGCCCGAAGAGTAGGAAGCGATTTTAATCCAGCGGTTCAAGTATATGGGCCTGACGATGTCGAATTGGTCAATGAAGTCGATACTGAAGGTCGTGATTTGGATTTAAAGTTCTTGGTGCAAAAAGGAAAGCGGTATCGAATCGTGATACACGACTCAGATTTTCGTGGCGCCGCTCAATTTGTTTATCGTTTGCTAATAGAACACGCCGAGGGAGCAGACGCACGTGAGACGGAAAGTGGCGATCGACGACGACTGGAAGGAACTTTGGATAAGCAACCATTTTCGGTAACAGCGGGTCGGGAGTATCAGGTGCGGGCGGTTAGCTTATCGCTCGGTGGAGACCTCGATGTTGCGTTACAGGTGTTAGACGGTGAGGGAAAGTTGATCGCAGAGAATGACGATGTTACGCCGGAGTTGCTCGATGCCCAGGTGCGATTTGTGGCAAAGGTCGACGGGGAACTGACTGCGGTGGTGACGGGTTCGAGTGTAAAAGGCGAGCCAGAAAATCTGTTCTATGAATTACAAGTGGAAGAACTCGAGCGAGGATTTGAATTGACGACAGCGCCAACTGTAATTGCTGTGGTTGGTTCGAAACTTAGCATTCCCGTGACGTTGATTTCTATGGGTGGTTTCGGTGAAGAGGTGCAATTGAAAGTACGCGGGCTTCCAAATGGTGTCACGGTAGACGGGGAAGCAGTGATTGCCCCTGGAAAGAAGAAAGGGACGGTAGCGTTGCTGATTGCAGATAATGCTGAGGTGAAGGGGACGGTCATAGAAATCATTGGCGAGAGCGCCCTTGACGCGGAAAATAATTTGTCGGCCCTGACGGTTGTTGCCAGTGCGGCGGTTGGCGGAAGTTTAGCTTTGCGCTCGAAGGATGAAAATCGGAGTGATAACCTAGTGCTAGGCGTTACGCTTGAGGCTCCGTTTAAATTACACGTGGTTGATAAGGAACGCCAAAGAGTTGTGCATCGAGGAACGACGTATCCGGCGCCCCTTCAGGTGTTGCGAAATGATGGGTATCAGGGAGTGGTGCATATCATGATGAAATCGCAACAGTCGCGTCATAGGATGGGGATTTGGGGACCGATTGTGGATGTGGAAGCAGGCGTGACGGATGTGAGCTACCCGTGCTTTATGCCGGAATGGTTGGCAACCGATCGGACCTCTCGGATGGTTGTCTTCGGCTTTGGCGAGGTCAGCGATCCACAAGGACGTATTCGTTATGTGGGAGTTGCGGCGGATGCGAGGATTACAATGATCCTCGAGGGGGCTCTTTTAAAAGTGGCTCCGTCACAAGTCGAATTAGAAGCTGGACCGGGGAAAGTGGTCGAATTACCCGTTAAGATTGTCCGCTCGAGTAAATTGCAGACCGCGGTGACAATTGATTTGGAGCTCGACGATGAACTGGCTGCATTGCTTGAGTATGATCCCCTGACGCTCGACGTGAATCAGACCGAAGGCGTTCTTAAAGTGCGTTGCTCAAATTCCCCGCTGCTTCGCGGATTGATCCCAATTACAGTACGGGCGACAACATTACAATCTGAGAAATGGCCGGTGAAGTCGATACGGGATTACGAAGTGTTTTTCGCAACGAACGAGACCACTACCAGATAACAAGTTTCACGAGTTTATCACAAGATGTAAGGAAGTCATTATGTTTAAGATTATGTTGGGAGCGAGTTTTGTGTTGGCGTCGGTGGTGGGTGTCGTTACGCTTCCGACCGTGACTAATGAGAATGGCAACGCCGCAGAAATCAATGCTGGTGATTACGAATCGCTGCAGGAGGCGTTTGATGCCCTTCCAGACACCGGTGGGCGAGTGGTGATTCCGTCTGGGACGTATGAAATAACCGCACCGCTGCGGCTTAAAACAGGCGATGTCCGGATTGAAGGTTCCGGCAACTCTACGCACATTGTTAATAAAAACGAAGAAGGCGAGCCGGCGATGTTGATTGGACACGAAGACTTGCGAGACGTGAAAACAGCCGATCGATTGTGGCGTGTGCAGATCGCGAATCTGCGCGTCACTGGAAATGAAAAGAGCGGTGACGGAATACACGCAATTCTAGTGAACGAGATATTCTTGCATAACGTTACTGTTAGTTATCATGGTGGTGACGGGGTACTGCTAGATTATTGTTACGAAGATGCTCGCGTTGCCGATTGCCTGATTACCTATAACAAACAGGTTGGCCTCAACTTACCAGGATGCCATGATATCGTGGTATCGGCGAATCAGTTCGAAGAGAACCAAGATGCGGTCATGGTTTCCGATGGATACAACTTGTGTATGACGGGGAATAATCTTGATGACCATTTACGGCATGGCGTCATCATTGAGAATACCTATGGGTCAGTCGTGAGTGGCAATATGATCGAAGAGTGTCAGGGAACAGCTATTATTTTGGATCGCGATTGTTACGGCAATACAATTTCCGCCAATGTGATCGCCCACAACGGCGCTGGGGTCGATCTGCGGGATGCCCATGGAATTGCCGTGAGTGCCAACACGTTTACATTGATGACCGAACCCGCATTGAAAATTGGTGAGTTATCTGGTCGTGTAGCTGTAACTGGCAACAATTTCTGTAACAGCTATATCGGTGAGGGAAAGGTCAAGCGTAATACCAATGACTTAATGGCTGCTGGAATTCAATTGCAAAGTACAAATAACATTGCGATTTCGGGAAACGTATTTTCCTCGCTGCAAACAAAAGCCGTTGCGTTGAGCGATTCGCAGTCTAAATCCGTGCTGTTTAGCAATAATGTACTTGTCGATGTGGAAAGTGAACACGCCTCGCTAGCAGAAGAACAATCCAACAACATTATTGGCTCAAATGTCATTAGCGATTAAAGAGGGTGGAGATGAAAGTGATTGGTGTGCGGCAGTGTATTGCTGTTAATCCTGCGCTGGAACCGCTTGATAATTGGAAACGTCGAGAGTGCTTTCACCGTTGAATCGATAGGCGACGAGCAGTCCATGTTTGGCGATGCTGTAATCAACGCAGGTGACGTTCGGGGCGAGCGGCGCTGGGGACTTGCTGGGCATCCAATAATGCCCGACGAAGACGGGCGGATCAGTAGCTGGATAGCCATGCCGGTTCGCATGAGCGGGCAATTCTAATGGAATCTCGAGTTCAGGATCCGGCGGCGTTTTAGGGGGCATCATGTATTGTGCAATCGTCTGACCGTCGAACGCTTCATACCACTTGATTCGGATACGTTGACGCACGTTACCTTCTTTGTCCTGGTAGGAGTATCCAGGCGGTAGCTGGGCCTCGGGTCCCTTCAAAACTGTCTCGATAGCGTGAAACAAAGGGTCGTTGGGATTACTAGCTGCAGTCAGTAAGTCAGTATCAAAGCCATCGTGGTTGGCGAATATGCGCGTGATGTGGGCAAGTTGAACTGGGTCCCAGCAGGCGTGAACAATTCGTAGGTTACCGAGATCGAGGTAGGTCGGAAGCGTAGCAAACCAGGATAGGTAGTACGCAAGTTGTGAATCATCGAGGGCATCAAGTGTTGCTTGGTGTTGCTTTTGATTCTTCTCGGAGTGGGCGCGAAGATACCGATCCTCGGTTGGGTGCCTGGTGTGGTAGGCCAGTGCATTGAACTCATGATTGCCCATTACGACCAGCGCTGTGCCCGCGTCGACCATGGCTTTGGCAATAACTAACGTTTCAAGTATGTGAGGTCCACGATCTATAAAATCACCGAGGAAGATTACTTGTCGATCCTCAGGGTGCGCGTACACTCCGTCTTGACTGATATAACCTAGCGTTTGCAGTAGAGCATTTAGCGGACGCGCGTGTCCGTGAATATCGCCAATAATGTCGTACATTTATGATCCTTGATGGTTTGATAGAACCATAGTACACGAAAAGACTCGATGAAATAACACTAATTGAGAGTTGATTGTGGAAGCTAACGAATGAGTGAGGCCAAGGAATTTCCGGTACCAATAGCGCGACCTGAGGCGTCGCGTGTGACGTTGGTGTGGGGGTCATAGGATCCGAGGAATCGTCCCCGCCCATCACGGGCGTTGAGCTGATTGTTAGGTCCGCTTGAGATTGTACCGAGCAGGCGGCCATTTTGATCACGTATTTGTTGGGTGCTCATAAAGTGTTCTCAGCGTTTTGGGGCTACGCGTCTTGGGGTGTTTATTATAACGAGAAACTATTTTGACAAATTTCTTATTTTGTGTCGGAAAATGCGCCTCCCCATTCTCTTAAGTAGTGAAGGGGATGATTTTGTTAATAGTCTCCACCGAATTGTAGTTAATTGTGACCGGGAAGATGAAAACTTATCACAGTTAACAAGAACGAAAATATGTTACTAGGAAGAGGCACAACGCGATGAAAAATATCAAAATTCCCACGACTACTATTGGCAAACGTATCGAATCAAACGGATTGACTGTATTTCCACTGTATCTAAAGGTAGGACTAAAGTCGTCTGTAACCTCTGGATTAGCCATGATCGACGAGGGTTTGGTGAAGGTAAAAGAGGTTAGTGATGCCGGCAGAGTCCCGACGCTATATGTGATTAATGACTGTAAATCCCACGTTTTATTTTTGGAAGGGGACCAGTTAGTTGGTGCGAAACAGAATCGAATATGCAATTCCTCCGTATTGATTGCGCCAGAATCATTTGCCGAAATTCCTGTATCGTGTGTCGAACAGGGACGTTGGGCGAAGAAATCCTCGGCTTTCGCTTCGTCGAATAATTCGGCCACGCCGGAGATGCGCAAGATTCTCAAGGAGAGCAAGCGGGAGGCAAGAAAAAAGTATATTTTGCAGCAACAACTCGCGGAGTTAGACGAAGATGCAAGCGAGGTACATGAACATGCGGCTGTACATCATGCGTCGCAAGGTGCAGTTTGGGACAAGGTGGAGACTATGCAGTTCATGCATCTTTCACCGAGTGAAACAAGTTCAATGGATGATGTGTTTGAATCAAAACGAAATCTTATTGAGCGAGCCTTGCAGACCTTTAAGTACCCGCTAAACGCGCAAGGTTGGATAATCGCAATTAATGGTGAAATCCAAACGATTGAAATGTTTGGCGAGAAGGCGTTATGCGAGAAGGCATGGGAACGTGTAATGGGGGGGTGCGTTCTTGAATCAATGGGTAAAGTAGGCCAGCGTCACCGCGGTAAAAAAGAAACGATGCCCAAGATCGACAGAGTTAAAGAACAACAAGTATTCCGGGCCCTTGATCGTCTCATAAAATTGGTCTGGGAACGAGTTGCAGCAGTGTCCGCGGGCGAAGAATATCGAGGTGATGATGGTAGCTTGATCGGATCTCAATTACAGCTGGATGGGCAATTAGTGCATTTAAGTGCCGTGCTCTAGGGAGGACGCCATTTGGTTTGGTTTTGCTGCAGAGTTTATTTTGGTATCGAAGCCAACAATAATATCACTGTCTTGAGAGATTAATTGGCATTAGAAAAGGAAAATCGAATGACGAATCAAAATAAGATGAATGTGCTGGCGGATAAGAATCTGGATGTGAAAAAAAGTCTCCAGCGAGAATTGTATATTTCAACAGCACTGCAAGTCGAGTTTCCAGATGTATTCGATGGCGGTGACATTAACACCAGAATGGGTCGCGACGGAGATGACGCAGTATACCCAGATGAATATAGGATCACGATTACCAAGGGAATCGGTGAAGCAATCGAAGTTCAATTAAAGGATACAAATTTGAGTGATGAAATCCTTAAATTGATGATGCCAAAGAATGTTACTTGGCGAAAACCCGAAGCAGTTCAAGATCGTGAAAACTACTTGGGAGGACAAAATGTATGACTGAAAAACAACGGACACGCAATAGCAGTCTTCTCCCGGTGGTTGGTAGGATGCCGAGAGCGAGCGGATAATAATAGATGAAGTTAACATCGCTGATTCTCACGATGAAGCGTTGGGTTTTTTGACAAAAATCAAACTGGAGGCTTATTTTGATCTCATCAGATTCACAGAAACCCGAGTCGATGCGTGGGAAGAAGATGAAGAAAAATCCCGTGAAGCTACTGATATTCCAAGTGCCGAAAAACGCGTCCAACAAGCAGATGGTGCAGACACTGACCGACCAGATGATGGAGGAGATAAGAGGAATCGAAAAACCGAAGAAGAAAGAGAAAAAGAAGGATTGAAGTCGGTTCCCCGAGAAGAATGGTCGCGGAACTACGGTGACAACGATTTGGATCTACGATAGAAGAATTAGCAGTAAAATAGAGAGTATCGGTAATTGAAAAAACCGCGGCAACTACAGGGGTGTCAAAAAAATCTGATTATTTTCGCCGGTATGTTATAATCTTAGCATGCTGGATCCGCCACAAAATAATGAGGACGAACTTGAGCCGTTAAAGCTGAAGATAGTGCGGCTTTTTAGGGATTTAGAGTTGGTAACGGCTGCCGATATCCAAAGTCTGATGGACGCGGACAACGCCGAAAGCTCAAGGCAAATTGAAATGTCTGACCTAAGCGCGTTAATAGCGAGGTTAAGATCATTGCACAAGTCGTATAGTTTTCCAGACTGGATTCCTAAACGTTATCGATGCATTCGCGAACTAGGCGCTGGAGCGACATCCCATGTGTATCTAGCGCACGACAGTCAGTTTGAGGCTCTCGTCGCGGTCAAGATAATCAAACCAGGTGAGTCGCTGGAACGCTTTATACGTGAGTCGAAATTGCTACAGCAACTGGAATCAAGACACATTGTGCGACAACTCACGTTTTACGATAACGGTGATGATTTTCACTCGGAGGCGGCGATTGTGATGGAGTACATTGAAGGCCGGTACTTGAGCGATGTAATCGCCAGTAACAAAGGGAAACCTCATGCAACTCAAGACGGGATTCCTTGGATGCGACAAGTGTGTCAAGCGATGGTCGACGCGACTGAGCATGGCATTGTACATCGTGATATTAAGCCGGCCAATATAATCATCGCGGCCGGCGACAACTCCGTGAAGTTACTCGATTTTGGCTTGGCGATTGCTGTACCCGATGGGGAGCGGGTAACGGGGCGAGTGCTGACTAAAGCTGGCCAAATGCTTGGCACACCGCATTATATGTCACCTGAACAGGGCTTTGATTCGACGATTGTTGACTTAAGGAACGATGTATATAGTTTCGGCGCTACGTTTTATCATTTATTGACTGGGACGACACCGTTTGAAGGCATTGATTTTGTAGAGGTTGTTTATAAACACCGCATGGAAATCTTAGAGTCTCCGCGATCCCGTAATCCTAATTTGGATACGGATGTGGCGAATATTCTCGAACGATGCCTTGCCAAGCAGGCGCGAGACAGGTTTGCAAATTTTAGTGAAATTCTAGACCAACTTCCGCCAACCGATATTGAAAAGGGTTACGGTTTTTCCGGACCACAATCGGCTCCAGACCTGGTCACCAGCATGGCAATGCTTGAGCCCAAAAGAATATTCTCAAATAAGATGAGCATTGAGATGCCTGATCTAGAAGAGCCAGCTGCAACAATATGGGGCGAAGCTTGCGTGCAAACTTTCGGTGATGGCCGCAGGTTATTGTTGTTAGAAGGAGATATCGTCGAACGAGCAGACGGATGTGAAGTATTGGTGAGCAGTGATGACGGGATGCTGTCCATGACAGCGGGCGTCGCGGGGAAGATCAGAGCTTCAGCGGGTAGCGATTATTTTAAATCAACTCGACACCTGGCCCCGGTTTTACCCGGGCGCGTCATTGCGTCGGGAGCAGGGACGCTGTCGCATCGATTTGTTTTTCATGCAATCACTATCCCCGAATTCGGTGATGTCGAAGGGGACCGTCGAATTATCCCGACGCCTGACTTAATCCGTAGTATTTTAGGTGATTGTTTTCATCATGCGCAGTCTTTAGGAATTGGGAGCATCGCGTTTCCTTTGCTGGGTACTGGTAATGCGGGAATGGACCCCAAGGTTTGTCTGCATACGATGGTCGAGTATATCTCGCGTGAATTCGAATCGGGTATGACTCCGTTGCAGGAGATCCGAATTGTTTTACTTCGAGGGCAGGGGTAAGTATGTCGCTACCAACACCGTTTGATTCTGTAATTGATCAATTTCGACCTGAACGAGCAACTGGGTGGGGATCGATTACACTCTTGATTAGAAATGCAGGGACAGGCGAGTCAGAACATAAAGAGGAATTGTGGACAGCAGTCCTCGTAACGCTGCGGGAAACTGCGACACGAGTGCTTGCAACGTTTCCTAATTCAAGCATCGAAAATCCAGATGAGTTGATAAGCGGGGTATATGAAAAGTTGCAGGCCAGGATGGGCAACGAAGAAATATCGGATCGTCACCATTTCTTTGCTACGGCATGTACACATTTTCGGTGGGCGATGCTTGATGAACTCAAAAAACGTCGCGTCGATGTCATGCCCGACGTGCCCGACATTGTCGAGATGCCGGACGAAGATGTCGCCGCGGAACGTGAAATGCAGCAATTGGTTATGGGAGAACTTGGCTCGCTCGACGAATCCTTACAGCGTATTGTGTGTGGTCGTCTATTTTTGGGTATGACGTTTGAGGAGCTTGGCCGTGAATATGATATGCCGCTGACCACCGCATACGATCAGTTTAATTCGGGAATCGAACTGTTGCGTCGCCGCGTGTCGCAGGCCTGAGGACTTTCCACCTTGACCGGACCTGCAATCGTGTTCTGTTGAAGTGTTCTATCACTCCAATGCATTGCCCTCGATTTGGGCTGAGATGACTTTGTACAACATCACCGCATGCGCGGCCCAGGCAAACTGAAAGTAACTGCGATATTCGTCATTGAGTTTGAGTTCCTCGTTGCCAAATACATGTCGTGCGACACTGTCAATCCACAGCCCGATCTCGGTGTTTTCCGTGTCAAGCATCTCATATCCATGTATCGCGTAGTTCGACATGCTTTCGCGAAACGCCGCTTCAGCTACCGCCTTTATACAAGCTTCACTAATCACCGGTATAGTATTGATTTCCGTCGTCTTCATGATGCGTCTGCTTTCTTCCTAAACTAGCTTTAACTTAAAACGTCCCTCTACAACTTAAGAGAACGGCATCCACCATTTTCCGGAATAATTCTGTCAGAAAATCGTGATTGACAGTGGCAGTGCCATGAATCGCGTTTTTAGAATATTAAGTCATATTAATCCGGAAATCCAACTCTCCCATTCTCTTAGGTAGTGAAGAGATTGTTTTTTTAAGGAGGACGAAGTGATGAGTAGTTTTAACAAAGTAATAATCATGGGGCGTTTGACGAGGGATGTTGAGCTGCGTACTACGAGCGGTGGAAATTCCGTTATAGACCTGGGTCTCGCGATCAATGAGCGCCGACTGGGGACGAACGGTGAGTGGGTCGACGCAATACAATTTGTGGACATTACGTTTTGGAATCGCAAGGCCGAGGTAATCGCTCAATATTTCAAAAAGGGTTCGCCCATTTTAATAGAGGGAGCGTTACAACTTGATCGCTGGGAGAAGGACGGAAAGAAATTCTCCAAACTTAAAGTCCGCGGAACAGAATTCAGTTTCGTGGGAAATAAAGCCGAGACGGAAAACGGGAATGGTAAAGCCGAGCCGGAGTTAGTCACCGCGATGGCGGATGATGACATTCCGTTTTAGGTAACCCGTTGAGGACCCGCCATCCGCGGAAATCAGACGGTATTGTCAGATCCCCCTGTGGCTGCGGGCGGCCACAGGGGGATCCTACAATTTGTTTTAAAACAAATGTCGCATTGTGCGCCGGCGTCACAGGACCTCCCGCGTGATTACAACCGACGCCGCGCATGCAATATGTAATGCTATCCCATGTAGGGGCAGCCCCCTGTGGCTGCCCGCGATGTTGATTCCGCGTAGAATGTCGGTCGACCGAGGAAGCTTTTACCGCTTCTCAGAGATCGCCTTAAAGATGACTTCCGCAAATTTTGACGTGTCCACGTATTCGCTGTTACTCATTACGACCACGCCATTGTTCATCTCAAGATCAATAGCTAAGCGAGTCTTGGTCTTTTCTTGCGAACCTCCATGCCCGATTGTTTGCCGTCCGTTGAACTCCATGGCTTGAAATCCCAAACCGTAGTTGGTTACCGTGCCATCAGCAATTGCTTGTCGAGTAAACATCGTCGTTTGCGTCTCTTGGCTTACGAGTTTACGCTGGAGCAGCCCTTCGGCGAATTTGGCTAAGTCGTCAATGTTGGAAATGAACCCGCCCCCTCCGAGTTTCCAGCTAACGTCGGTATCGCTTGAAACCACGATTTCTCCTGTGGTCGATTTACGATAGCCCACGGCGCGGTTCTGAATGCGTTTCCATTGATAATCCGGTTGTAGCGTGTTCATTGCTAACGGTTTCGCAATCATCCGTTCTACTTGAACGTGAAAAGGTCGTCCGGCAGCCTGTTCGACGATCGCACTCAGTAAGATATACCCTCGGGTTGTGTAGGAATATGCGGTGCCTGGAACATTTAGTAATAAAGATTGATTGAAGCCATTAAGCGCTAATCGGACATGCCGAGACGGGTGAGGTCGAACGTAGCTTCGGGGAGTTCCTGTAACGACACCGTTGGTGTAATGGACGATACCAGCCTGATGCGTCAGTAGTTGTTCAAGGGTAATGTCATGGGATTTACCATCGCTGGTTTGTTGTGAGGGATAGTGGACAAGGAATTGGTTAACGGTTTGATCAAGTGAAAGACGGTCATTTTCCGCTAATTGCAACAACGTGATCGCGGTCAGTGACTTGGAAATGGACGCCCAGCGGAACATCGTTGATCGTGAAACGGGAATTTGCGATTCTCGGTCTTGATAGCCGGTACTACTATAGAATGCTATTTTGCCATCGATCAGCACTCCGACGGCGACGCCGACAGCGTTTTGTCTGTCGGACTCCATTTTCACCGCGGAATGAACAGCTTCTTGCGTAGTTTGCTGTGCAATTAATAAACAGGGCAGCAGTACGGCGATGTAGGTCAATAATAACCGATAGGCCCGAGTGCGAAAGGAAAAGTTGCCAGTACATTCTTTCGATGTCATTATTAGTCCCCAATTTTTATATAGCGTAATCCATTTGAATCTGCAGCGGCTCGGGACATGCCAGCAGTATTAAACTGCATGGTAATCTGTCCCTTGTGGTCGATCCCAATCATTCCACCGCGAACCGGAAAGTCTTTACGATCCAAAATGTCTTCAACCGCCTTTTCCATCCGCTGGCGTTTATAAAGCATCCGCGCCGTTACATCATAGGCAACAGCGTTTCGAATAAAATCTTCACCCACTCCGGTACATGAAATTCCACAAGTTCGGTTATCCGCGAAAGTACCTGCACCGACAATTGGCGAGTCGCCAATGCGACCATGCTTCTTGTTGACTAATCCTCCAGTTGAGGTACCCGCGGCGATGTCTCCGCGGCAATCCAACGCAACGCAACCGACGGTCCCCATTTTGTCAGTGTCCTTTAATCGCTCTTGCTCTTGCGCTCGCTGTAGTCGTTTTACTTGATGCTCGGTTCGAAAATATTCTCGAGGAACGATTTCAATTTGCGGGTGTTCAAGACTCGCCGCGAAAACATCGGCCCCATGCGCCGCTAATAGCACGTGTCGCGTCTCTGTCATAACCAGTCTTGCGAGTGAAATAGGGTTTTTGACGCTCGTGACTCCGCCAGCGGCACCACATGCACGAGTGTTACCGTCCATAATAGTCGCGTCGAGTTCATTGGTGCCTGTTGCGGTTAGCACAGCCCCTTTCCCAGCATTAAATAGAGGCGAATCTTCAAGGATACGGATGACTGCCTCGACAGCATCGAGGCTAGTGCCACCGCTACTCAAGATGGATGATCCTTTATCGAGGGCTACACCAAGCACCTTTTCGCGTGCTGTGATAACCTCAACATCTTTGGTGGCACTGCCTGCGCCGCCGTGAATCACTAGTGCAAAGTCGGAGTTGTCTTTTTGAGCCATCGCAGTGTCCATAGAAATACCAAAGGTAGAAATCAATAACATTAGGATGAGTGTTTTGTGCAAAATCAAATATCCAAACTTAGAAGGGGATTGTCGTCAATCTATCGATTGAAATGGAAAAAATCTGAACTTGAGACTGTCATTGGGAAGCGACTCGTTCAACCTGACGAATCACTCTCATCATATTTCCACTCATAATTTTAACTATATCGCGTTTCGAATAATTACGATCTAACAATAATTGCGTAATGCGGGGATAGGTTGATACATCTTCAAGGCCCAAGGGTAATTTTGAAACGCCGTCAAAATCCGACCCTATTCCAACATGATCAATGCCAGCAATCCGAACGATATGGTCAATATGGTTGACAACATCGTGAATTGTGCCGCGCGGGTAGGGGTTAGCAGTTCGCCAACGTTTAACTGCCGCATCAAATTCGTCATCATCGGAATATTGTTTACGCAATTCCCGCGAAACGTCAAACATAGCGGACAGAATTTTGGCGGCTTTGGGGTCGACGAATCCTGAAAAGAAATTGACCATGACAATGCCACCGTTGCTGGGCATCCGCTGAAGCACCGTGTCCGGAACGTTACGCACGTGGTCGGCAACACTGCGAGCCGAAGAGTGCGAGAACATAATGGGCGCTTTGGTGGTATCAATTGCATCATGCATCGTGGCTTCGGAAACATGTGACAGGTCAACAATCATACCGAGAGAATTCATCTGGTTCACAATTTCCTCACCGAAAGCGTTGAGCCCTTGATGTTTTGGGTCGTCCGTCGCAGAATCTGCCCATGTAAGAGTGTCTGAATGCGTCAGTGTCATGTACCGCGCACCAAGATCAAACAAACGGTGTAGGTTCGCGACTGAGTCTTCGATGGAATGCCCGCCTTCTACGCCAATGAGCGACGCAATCTTCCCTTGTCGGCGTGCGCGAACGATGTCTTGATAATTTGAGATTGCGACAAACGTTTCGGGATATTTTTTAATCATGGCGTGCACGATTTGGATTTGCTCTAGTGTTTCGAGCAACGCTGCACCTCGGTAGGCAGTTGCAGCCGGGACATATACAGACCAGTATTGCGCTCCGACATTTCCCTGCAGGAGGCGTGGAATGTCGGTATGTATAGTTGGTTGCGATTTGGCGATATCCATTTTCATGAACGACGACGAAGCGACCTTCTTGAGGGTGTACGGTAGATCGTTGTGGCCATCAAAGACAAAGGTTGAATTATGTATCCGTGCGGCCCGCGGTGACACATCGACGTATGGTTCTTGATACGCAGATAGGGTGCTGGCGTTGACACAAATCATGATGACAACGGGCATAATAACGGTGGGCAGTCGAACAGGTATCCGCATGGTTTTGGGCCTTTCACAGCAAAGTAGTAGTGTTCCACTATTTCAGTATACTCTTTAACAACAGGATATTGTGTGCATGCCGAAGCATGCTTGTTTAGGGATCTCAAACAACTAGAACCGCATCGTTGTCCGGGAAACATGTTTTTGCCAATACCGGTTTTTTATCAATAAATATGGAAGACGGGGCATCACAATCTACGTATTGTACTCTGCATTTGATAGAATAATGCTAACCCTGATTCTCAAATATTTTCCCCGAGTGATGACTATGGCTTTCGATTTTTCTTGCCCAGTATGCAAAAATATTATGCAAATGGACAACTCCGCGGCAGGTGAAATGGGCGTTTGCCCGAAATGCGATGCGGACGTGTTGATCCAACGTAGTCCGGTAGGTTCCGAGGAACCTGAAGTTGATAATGAAGACCAACCGCACGAAGAATTGTCCACTGTCGAACCTGAGGTAGAGTCAGACATTAGCACTTCCATCGCTAGCCGGCTTATGGTTTTGGTTACTCTCATATGTGCCATCGGCTTCCCCGTCTTTTTTATGTTCAACGGGTTTTCGGTGCTCGGTTACAGTTACGAAGGCTGGCTAGCCCAGTATGAAGCCAAAGTGTACGAAGAAAATCGCGAATTGTCTGACTATCAAAAGAAATTACTGGAAGATACTAATTCCAACAAAGGCCCGCCGGACTATTCACAATACGCCGTCGATCTCCCGGAACCCACACAGGAACAAATTAACTTTGGTCAGTCTTTGGGTGCCGGTGGAGGTGAACTTGGCGGCTCTGGAGCGGATAGTGGTGAGGGTGATAACCGGGGACAAGGTTCGAGCGGTGGCGGGTTTGATCCGGAACAAATATTTGCCGATCAAGATAAAGATATGGATGGCCTACTTTCCGGCGATGAAATCAGTGAACGCATGCGACCGCGGGTAGCCGCAATGGATGAAGATGAAGACGGCGCCATTTCCAAAGAAGAATTTCTAGCCGCAATGGAACGACTTCGATCTTCACGACGTGAGCGCGGAGAGGGTGACGCGCCTCGCGGCGAAGGCGGAAGGCCAGAATAGTAAGGCGGAACCCCTGAGCATTACAACGCGACGTTACGCAATAATCCAAGCTGTCTTTTCTTCAAGAAACTAATCAACCTTTTCAATGCAGGCGACCAATGAATGAACTAGAATCTAGCCCCACTGTGGCGGACGAACTCGCCACTGATAAAAAGGGTTTTTGGACGATAGATCGAATTGTTATCTACTCGGTTTTAGCGGTTGCGGTTGTGGTGGCGTTAAATGATTACCGCGTACGCAGTCGCTGGGAATCTGATTTTTCAGAACTGCAAGCGGCGGTCACGGTGGCAAATACACCCGCTGTGATGGATGCGGGTAATGCAGATGCGACACTTGTAAAAACGATTCGAAACGGCGGTGGGGTGAGTGGTTGGATAGCAGATCGTGGATATGCGGTCGATGTCTCACGATCGTCGGAATTTGAACAGGTTTATTCCACGTCGAGTGGTGTTCGCACGTTTTTTGTAAATGTAGATATTCGCCGGTCTGGAGTAGATGGTGAGCGGGAAGAAATCATTTTAGTCAGTCGTAAAGATCAATACGCGTGGAACGTCGAGGGCGATGGAAAAGAGAACATCGTTAGTCAACAGCCAGAGGGCGAAGCTTCTCAAGTTGAGCAAGCGACCAATTCAGGCGGCGGCCAACGAGAGGGTGCTCAAAGAGGCGGCGAAGGGGGCGGTGGTAGGTTCGATCCGGAACAAATATTTGCCGAGCGGGATAAAGATATGGACGGGCTGCTCGCCGGCGATGAACTCAGTGAACGCATGCGACCGCGGGTAGCCGCAATGGATGAAGATAAAGACGGCGCCATTTCGAAAGATGAATTCCTCAAAGCGATAGCGGCTGCGCGGCGACAAAGTAGCGGAGGTGGTGGCGGAGGTGGTGAAGATGCGATAATGCAACTCCCAGATGATCCATATGAACAAGGCGAATTAGGCTTTCCCGACAACAATGCGTTACCGGCGGATGTGGAAAAACTTAAAAAGAAATTGGAAGCTGGCCAATAGGTAAGCAATCGGACTATTGGTAGGCAATTTACATTTATTCGAAATGCGAAAATTGAAAGTACGGGGATACTATGAGTAAGTTTGAAGATCAGAACGATAACATTGGAACTTCCGTTGGTAAAACTCAAATTGATCGGCGACGATTTATCGGTGGCACTGCAATGGGAGCCGTTGCGGCTGTACCGTATTTTGGTTGGCAAGAACTGGCGTTCGCCAATACAAGTCAAAACGATAAACCCAATATTGGTTGTATTGGTGTCGGCAGTATGGGCTCTGGTGATGCTCGTGCACACGCAAACTTTGGCAACATAGTTGCCGTGTGCGACGTCGATGAAGCTCATGCATTACGGGCTAAAAATGCCGGTAATATCGGGCGAGGTAAATCGGATCACTATGCTGATTACCGACGAGTGCTTGATCGTTCGGATATTGATGTCGTGAGTATCGTTACCCCAGACCATTGGCATATCAAGATTGCTGTCGAGGCATTAGAGGCTGGTAAACATGTGTTTTGCCAAAAGCCACTTAC
The DNA here is from genome assembly GCA_963934735.1 of uncultured Planctomycetaceae bacterium. Classification (GTDB taxonomy): domain Bacteria; phylum Planctomycetota; class Planctomycetia; order Pirellulales; family Pirellulaceae; genus UBA721. The sequence goes on along the minus strand of CAWVZW010000007.1, from coordinate 23,607 downwards.
GCTAACATTGGAAGAAAATCGGCTTATTAGAAATGCCTGTAAGAAACACCCCAAACAAGCATTTTTGGTGGGGACCCAGCAGCGAAGTGATCGGGGACGATTCCTGCGTGCCGTTAACATGGTGCAAAAAGGTTTACTGGGAGATATCAAACGCGTCACGGTTGGGATTAACGGTTCTCCAACCGGCGGGCCATTCCCTGTTGCTGAAGTTCCAAAAACACTCAACTGGGACATGTGGCAAGGCCAGGCACCAGTCCACGATTATATGACTCGACGATGCCATTACGAATTTCGTTGGTGGTATGAATATTCCGGAGGTAAATTTACCGACTGGGGTGCTCACCATGTCGATATCGCGATGTGGGCCTTAGACCGTAATTCTGCGGGCGATGGACCTGTCGAAGTCGACGGCACAAATTGCCAGCATCCAGTTGAGTACAAGGATGGTCACGCAGTGGTCGATGATTCCTATAATTCATCGCACGTATTCTCCGTTTTGCACAAATTCGCAGATGGAGTGGTAATGGACGTCACAAGCCATGGTGATAATGGAATTACATTCGAGGGCACCAAGGGCAAGATTTTTGTTAATCGAGGCAAAATTACCGGCGTACCGATTGAAGAGAACTGGGACAAAGACCTATATTCCGACGAGGATATTGTCGCATTATATAAGGGTAAACCTTACGAAGGACATAAGAATAATTTTTATCGATGTGTCCGTGAAGGCGGTCTTACGGTTTCCGATCCGTTCAGTCACCTGCAAGCGATGGCTGTGTGTCACCTCAGTACACTCGCCGCCAGACTAGGGCGAAAAATTCGCTGGAACCCCAAGACGGAACAAGTTATTGGGGATGAACAGGCCAATTCGTTTACGAGTCGTGAGCGTCGTAAAGGATTTGAAATTCTAGAAGTTTAGTTTAATCGTCATTCGCCTACTGCCCCCAACGCCATCAATGGCGGCGGGGGCCGCGAATGGCCGTAAAGGTTATGCCTAGCGACGGAAGATGGTCAACCACCGATCTATTGCAATTTACCGAGCTTGATTTCAATGACGCGTTCGTTGCCCCCGTCGGCGTCACGCAACGTAGCTTGAATAAGATCACCTGGTTTATGACTCCTGATGATTTCTACGAATGAATCGCGAGTTTCGACGACCGTGTCATCGATGTGCGTCAAAATCGTATCTTTAGGAATCTTGGCTGCCTCGAGCGGTGAGCCCTTTAGCAAGACTTTGATAACTACGCCCCGCATGTCAGGCGAGACATTTGCCAGGTATTCGGGCTTTTGCTCGGATAACTCTTCTACGGCGAATCCGGCGGTCGCAGTTTGCACGAGTCGTGGATTGTTCAGGAGATCTTGGATTGCAGAATATGGCGACGCAAAGGCGACACCTTGCGGTGCTTTATTGGTCCACAGCATAGAGGATTGTATGCCGACGTAGTGGCCCCAGCCGTTGACCCATACGGCTCCGGAGGTTCCATGCGGTGAAGCGGATTGGATATAGAATATTTGAATATAGTGAGGACTAAGAAACTCGGCTGATGGTTTCGCTTTGGATACCGTACCACTGAAGAGCAGGCGATGGCGAAAAAGTGGCGTACCGATCATATAGACGCGATTACCCGTTACGAGCGGTCGTTTAGGCGGTAAAAGAAAAGGGAAGCCGCCTGCGCGTGGTTCCATCTTTAATAAGAGGGCGTCGTGGCCTGCGTCTTTGGCATAAACGGTGACGGGAATACGTTGGTTATCGAACATTAGTACTTCGATTGTGGCGTCTTGATTCGACATAACATGTGCGGCGGTGGCGACGATTCCCGTTTCGGAAATGATTGCCCCGGATCCGCTCATTCTGCCGTTTACCAGTATCTCAACGACGGCGTGGTCAATTCGCTCCGCAATGCGTTCCGGAGATAACTCACGGCCTTGCCCTTGTGCCGCGGAGGGGACCAGAAACAAACATATCGTGGAGATTGCAAGGGCGAGAGAGATGTTAGATTTACGCAACATGATAGTTCAAGCTCAATAGCGGGGATTGGTGGAGAGGCCGTTCATATGTGGCTATCCTAACAATCCAAGAGTGCAGCGACAAGTGAAAACTATGCCCACCGCACAAGACACTGTGATCGAAAGGTAAATATTGGTAAAATGTCAGAACGTTGATACCTATTATAGCCCCATTCGAAAATGTTATATTCTATTAGAGTACGGCGCACCCAACGATGAAAATATTAATGACCGGTGACCTGCACATGGGTCGAGGGTCCTCCAAATTCCGTGAACTAGAACCCCAGACATCTATTGACTGTTGGGATGCGATTGTCAAAGAGGCCGTCGAGCGATCCGTCGATCTTGTTCTGCTCAGTGGTGATATTGTTGACCGCAGGAATTGCTATTTTGAATCCTACATGCCGTTGCAAACGGGAATCGACAGGCTAGCAAAAAATGGTATCACGACAATTGCAGTCGCCGGCAATCATGACTTTAACGTGTTGCCAAAGCTAACTAAAAAAATTGACGGGGAATATTTCCGATTGCTAGGGATTGGAGGCGTTTGGGAAGAATTTGAGTTCCGCTGTGGTTCAGAAACGCTCGGTCTTACGGGTTGGTCGTTTCCGCAGTCACACGTCGAAATTTCACCACTAGATTCCTTTCCAGATACGAGTAGTTCATGCGATTACCACATTGCCATGGTGCATGGTGACCTGAACGTGACCGGTAGCAAGTACGCGCCGTTGTCGTTAAGGAAAATGGAAGAATTAGAACGACATAACTGGTTGTTGGGGCATGTCCATAAACCTGAGTTGAAAAGTATCAAACACGATCGGTGGGTGCTCTACCCAGGATCACCGCAGGCGCTCGACCCAGGTGAACCTTTGCACCATGGCGTTTGGGTGTGGGACACAGAGATTCAAGACAAGCCGATGCAAGTGCACATGTCGAGTGTCTGTTATCAACCGCTGCGCATAGATGTCAGTGCATGTGAGGACGCTGAGGAAATTCTGGATTACGTAATGAGTCAAATTAAGACAGATACTGAGCTTTTGAAATCCGAAGCGCATCAGCGGTTGCGCGCCGTTAATTACCGGATAGAAATTTACGGTGAGTGCAATGACCCTGTAGAAGTCGAGGCGTTGGAAAATCAAACCATTGATGGTTCGATTTTTAACGGCGTACATGCATACATTGAGCATTTGCGAATCAATGTATTACCTCGCTTAGACAAAGCTAAATTACGGACGCAAAAAACCGTTTTGGCTCGCGCCTTTAACTTACTTGAAAGACTTAAGTCGGGTAATTGCGATCCGGAGATTGAAGAACTTTTAGGCGTAATTCAACAACGCTGTGCACAACATGGAGATAGATACCATAGTATTGATGACGCTCACGAACTGCTACCCTTGGAAGTTGTGAATATCGCAAAAACTCAACTCGCGCAGATAGTTTCTGATTTGAGGGCTCAAGCTAAATGAGTAAACTGAATCTCCTATTTAAATCTTTGACGGTATCCAAAGCTCGGGGAATACGGCGTAAGGGAGGTTTTTGTTGCGATGAGTTGGCACAGATTAATATCATTTATGGGTCCAACGGAGTAGGCAAAAGCACAGCGGGACTAGCATTGATGGCGCTCTTGGACCCTGCCGGGGGTAAACTCGGAGAGGATTGCGATGTTTCCGGCGTTATTGAACTCGGACAGCAAAGGTACGACCTATCTGTTGATGGTAAAGTTGGCAAGGCGTTTTTGGGATCGGAAGAAGATACCTACCCTAGTTTTAGTAGTGCGGATCAATTGACTCGCTACCGTTTGGCACTCGACGAGTTGATTCAATCGGACGATTTCGAGTTCGCCGCGATTATTGCGAAAGAGACGCGTGGTGGATTCGATTTGGAGAAAGTCGTTTCACAGCGAAAATATAAAATTCGCCCCATAACGCCTAGAACCCGACAGGATGAATTAGATGCGCAAAGGACTCGTTGTGAAAAATTGCGGCGCAGACATGAGGATCTCGATGATTGGGCGATGACCCTTTCAGAATTGAGACAGGATGAATTAGAGTTGAAAGTAGCTCGTGACGAGGGTCCGGCGATAGCCGCGGTGCGTAATATCCGGAAGCTCCAATTGGAACATGCTGAGACGCTAAATCAATTGTCCCAGTTTCCATCTGTGATGGAGTTTCTTCGACAGAATGGATCCGATAGTGAATTCATCACGAAGAAAGAGGCATCTCGTGATGCGGTGCATCTAGAAGTCGAAGCATTGCAAACGAAAATAGACGAGCTTGAGACAGAGATCAAATCGGACGGAGAACTGAAGTTTGTCGAGCAAACAGAGATCGATAGCATCAAATATCAGCATGTTGACTACCGCGTATTGGTCGACAAACGCGTAGATGTGCGGAATTTGATTTCGGAGACGACTGCCGAGGCGGACGCTTGTTTAAAAGAGTTTACCAAGTCAGTCAGCGAGGAGATTGCCGAACAGTTTGATGGATTAGGTTGGGTGCAAATTGAAAGCTTGTGCTTACGAGAGATGCAATATCGAGAACAACGTGATGCTGCCCGAAGTTTAGTCGAAATTCACCAAAAGGATTGTGATACTTCACAATTAGAGGAATCGCTAGTGCGAGTAAGGCAAGATGGCGATGCCTTGCAACAGTGGTTGAGTGCCCCAAGGGGAGGCGATTTAGACGGGGGAAAACTCTACAACAATATTCTATTGTTATCGTTGGTGGGCATGGCAGTCGTTACGATAATATTGGCGATGACGGTGCACATCGGTTGGTTGGGGTTACTCAGTATTCCATTGGCCCTGGCAATATGGTTCGTGAAAGGCAGAGGGTCCAGAAATGGCCTAAACCACCGTGAAGCAATCCAACGACAGTATGAAGCGGGCCTCAAAATTGACGTGTGGGACGAGGTCAACGTGCAGGCCGTGGTCGAGTCGAAATACAAAGAAAGGGGCGAACTGACCGCGCTTATTAAAGGATCACTACATGCGGACGCTGCCGACCTACGCCTCAAGGATGCAACACAACAACATAATGATGCGATTGCCGAACTAAAAAAGTGGGCAATGTCTTTGGGTTTGATATGGGACGAAAGTGGACCAATTCATTTTGTAAATGTTTTTCGGGCGATTAACCAGCGTAACGTTTTCCGCAGCACCTTAGATGGGCTCGACGGAAAACTTGAGGAATTGGACAGTGCAATAGCCGCGTTGTTGGAAAAGATGACATCTGTTCTTGCAGATTGGGGACACCCTGTAAATACTTCAGCGGATAACTTGTTGCCCGATATCATGAAAATTGAACAGGTCATGCAACGACGCGGTAAGTGCGTTAGCAAGATAGACAATTTACGCGTACTAGATGAAACGAAGCAGGGGATAGTGCAGGATTGCAACACTGATATTTCTAGTGTCTATAAAAAATTAGGAATAGAGAGCGGTGCTGTTGATGACGTTATCGAGTTGGAGAATCAGTTAGATTTCTACGAGAAGTTGGTTGCAGATCGGGTTAGGCAAGAGACTCGAATTTCTGACGACGAGATTAAGGCCAAAACCATCGAAGGCTCACTTGATTGGTCAGAAACTGAACTGCACGCTAAAGAGGAATCCGCCTCACAAGCGGCGGGCGAATTGGCGGACCTGCAGGAAAAGATTGCTAGAAACAAAGGAAAAATAGAGGCCGCTGAGGATTCGAATGAGTTATTCGCAGCCTTGGCCATTGCTGAAGGTATCGAACAAGACTTGATTAATGACCGTGAATCGGCGTTTAAGAAAATTATTGGTCAGACACTTGTCGATTGGTTGGCGGAGCAGTCCACAAGTGACCAAGTTTCAAATGTTTTGCTAGAAGCATCGAACATGCTCGATAAGATAACCAAAGGAGAATTGACACTTCGGGTATCGGAGACTGGCAAAGAAGAGTTTTTTGTTATAGTTGGCGACGAGCGGCGGGGATTAAATGAATTATCTGTTGGTGAGCGAGTACAAGTGTTGCTGTCGGTTCGGATGGCGTTTCTCGATCATACGGAGATTGCAGTCTTACCATTGGTGTTAGACGAAACATTGGGTACGTCTGATGATGAGAGGACGCATGACATTATCAATTCGGTAATAGAAGTTGCGGCGCTCGGTCGGCAGGTGTTTTACTTCACCGCCCAAATGGATGAAGTCGCCAAATGGAAGTCGGTATTGGAACAGTATCCAACGTTGGAATCTCGCATTATCGACCTCGACGCGCAACTGGACAACTCGGTCGCTAAGGAAATTCCTCAGGCGGAAGCATTTACGTTAGCGGCGACAATCGAAGCGCCCGGTGAGTGCAGTCATCAAGAGTTCGGCCAAAAATTAGGGGTGCTTCGCCCCGTATTGATTCCTTATATCCCAGGCAAATTGCATCTGTGGTATTTAATTGAAGATCTAGAACTGCTTTACGCTTGCATAAAAACCAGGGTGGTGACTTGGGGAAGTTTACAACAGGCGTTTCGACATCACGCGTCAGGTGTCCCATTTATCAATAAAGAACAATATTCGACTATTGAGTCACGTGCCGCGGCGGTGACTAGCGCAGTCAATCAGTGGAGTGTCGGTCGAGTTACACCAATTACACGCGAAGACTTGCGGAAAGGTGGGGTTTCCGACGTCTTTATGGAACGTGTTTGGGATATTTCGCTCCGCTTTGAACATTGCGGGTTGTCACTAATTAAAGAGCTGCAAACTTCCCGTCCAAAGCAATGGAGTGAAGGCAAGACAAACAAGCTAGAGGAATATTTATTTCGCATAGATAAAATTGATACGGCGAGTAGAAATACTCCGAATGAGATATATGCAGCGGCGGCGATTGCATTGGAATCACAGGGTGACCGTTTGGAAAACAACGAGGAATGGCTTCGTTGGGTCCTCTTGAATATCCTACAAGCGTAATGCCGCCGTGGGCGTAGGCTTAACGCGACCATAAATACCACCGCAATAACGCGAATGCTTGTATAATGACTTATCTGGTCTGTTGTTCGCCAAAGCGATTGAGGATTCGTTATGAAAATCATTATGAAACACATCGCAATAGCCGTCTTTCTGGTATCGCTGATTAATCAAAGCGTGACGGCGCAGAAGTGGGAAAAGGCAACGAAGGCGCAGGTCGAGTTGGCAAATAATCTTCATCAGTGGCTGAAGACTGGAGACCAAAAAGGCATCTTGGACAACTACATGCAATCTGCAGAGTTGTCAAATCTTGTTAAAGATCAACAAGGTAATCTCAATCCGGATTTGGTAACGGCGGTTACTAATGCTGCTGGACGTGATCTAGTTAAGAAAGGCAATAAGACACTTCTGGAGTTTGTTGCGGGTGGGGAAAAGATGATTGATTGGTCACGTGTTTATTTGAAATACGTGTGGCAGGACTCGGTAATAAACACTCCAGTGTTTCAACTGGACGTGGTTATGATTCAATTCAGCCATGGTGCAGCCAAAGTGTGGTTGCAAATGAGCGTTGCTAACGTTGATGACGGCCTGCACTTATGTTTACTAAATGGATGGAAAATTACGCGAGACGGAGTCGTTAACCTACCGATTCCTGAATCGACTAGAGATCTCTCCAAATATGGTGCCCTCAGACGGTCCATGGAACTGGTAATTGATTTGGCAAGGTTTCCCAAGCCAATAACTAAAGCTGAGGATATCGTTCCGATGAAGGCTCGGGCGGCAGTGACGGCATTTGAGCGGGCGACGTCTTACGGTGAATTAGGGCGTCACGTATTTAACTGTTGCGTTGCGGGAGATTTTGATGCCGCCGGACGGGCACTGGTACCAGCGTCGTTAAACTCCGGAACCGAGGGGTTGTCGGCGGGACAGTTTGAGGTGCTGGCAGCGTTGGACCTCGAAAAGCTATATGCCAATTCAATGGTGTATTGGGGATTCCATTGGCAGGATAGTGTGATCAAGTCGGTTACCCAAAAGAATCGTAAAATAATTGTGACCTTCAACACCTTGATTCAACTTAAGGATGGGAAAACACGTAAAGCTGAACTTGAGTTTGCGATTTATGGTTGTAGGCAGATTGACGGCGTGTGGTATTTATCCACGAATCCTGAATACCCGACGGGGATTTCGAGCGTCACCATGCAGGGTGTTACTATTGATGTGAGTGGCTTGGTTGAGGTGTCGGGCCGTTTGACGCTTGATGGTAAACCGTTAGATAACGCTGTTATCACTATGACACCGTGGATTGCGATGATTCGCAACGGCAAAGCGGAACGCGGCCTGAACTCGCGGATCCCCAGCGGGCGTACCAATGCGAAAGGTGATTTCACGATGATGGTTGTTTACAATTCAGATAGTGGTAAGCCTGTCAAGTTCGAAAGAATAGCCACCAACAAGTACATTGTGAGCGTGTTTGACGGTACGCCGGTAGATTCCAATGAATCAACGCTCCAACGGCCACCGGCGGGTCCGGACAGTAAGGCTGGCGGTGACACAAAAGGTCGCACGCAGCGCGTGCCTCAAGCCTTTGCAAATCCCTTTGGCCTCAAAGGAAATGGTAAATTTCTCAAGGTAGATCAACCTCTTACCGCCGTGCTGATCAAACTGACCACGGACGGAAAGATCGAAGTTGTCGCATCGTCGCCCTGAGCGGTAGGTCTCTACTTGTCGAGTTTCAGAATCTCCACTTTGCGGAATTCAATCGGGTGGCTTTCGGATTGTAAGGAAATATAGCCACCTTCGAGAATTAGCGAGTCGGTTTTGCGACTGGAAATTACACGTTTGGCATCCGCATCTCTAGGATCGAGTTGAGGTTTGCTGTACTGCAGTACTACCTTGCCGTCGAGAATATGCTTGATGATACCGCCGCCCCGCACTTCGATTTCAGCGGTAACCCAACGATCACCGCGATAGGTCGTTGATGACGATGAAATACAGTGACGCAGTTGTAACGCGTCTTTCATTACAACGTTGGTGCCCGGTGTACAAAGATTAGATGTTGTACGGTCGCCATCAGCGTTGCCTCCAAGTAGCTGAACCTCAATGGATACGGGGAACTTTTGGTCTTTTGTCATGGATTCCGGTGATTGGCAGTGGATCATGATGCCACTATTTCGATACGCCCAACCAGGTCCGCCCTTGGATTGATCGCCGATAAAACGATACTCCAGCCGCATGCGATAATGTGAATAGCTGGTTTTGTAAAAGATGTGGCCAAATCGCTCTTTGTACTCGTCGTAGGCTTCATAGCCAACTTTCATTACACCGTCTTCTACTTTAAACGTGTCACCGAAATTAACTCCCAGTTCATATCCGCGTATTTTGGGAGTCCAGCCATCAAGGTTCTTCCCGTTAAATATCTGCTGCCATTTCTCTTCGGCTGAGGTACTGCTCGTAAATGCAAAGGTAACCAGTGAGAGGAGTAATAACGTTGCGATGTTACGGATTGATTTTGTCATGTAACTATAAATTCCGGCTAGCTGAAGGTTGATGGTCCAATATCTTGACCACTCTTGGTCGTTCCAATATCATACGTACCCGTCACAGCAATTGCAACAGTCGGCCCGTGCAGTACGTTTTGCGATTTCCATTGAGACAGATTTATCAGTTAAAATGGAATCGTTGTTGTACAAAGGGAGTTTTCGCCGACTAAACAGAAGGTAGGCACAATTGAAAGTTAACCGCAAACTTTGGCAACCTGCCGATGACGCATGTGTGACTTCCCACATGGGTCGATATCTCATGCACGTGCAGGAGACCTTTCCCGAGGAGGGGGTTGTCGATTTTGACTCGCTGTATTGTTGGTCAATTCGTGAGTACCAACAATTCTGGGCTGACTGGCTGCAATACAGTGGAATGCTTTTTGAGGGAACTACGCATCCCGTGTTACAACACGCTAAGATGCCTGGCGCGAAGTTCTTCCCTGAAGTTCGATTGAATTTTGCTGAGAACCTGCTCGACGATCGGCACACGGGTCTAGCAATTCTGGGAATCTCTGAATCACGCGCTACCGAGAAATTGAGTTGGGATAGTTTGCGCCAACGAGTTGCTCAGGTTGCCCAAGCGTTACGTGACGAAGGAGTCGGCGTTGGTGACCGCGTTGCGGCGGTCTTGCCCAATATCGTGGAGGCCGTGATTGCAGCATTGGCGACAGCGAGTATTGGCGCGGTATGGTCGAGTTGTTCTCCAGATTTTGGTGAACGAGCGGTTCTTGATCGGTTTGGCCAAATTTCGCCGCGAGTTATTATCGGGGTGAATGCGTATGTCCATAACGGAAAGACTATCAATTCCTACGATAAGTTCAAAGCAATAGTCGCTGAACTACCCAGTGTAGAACGAGCGATTATTTTGGAGTTGGTCCCCGCGGATGATGAGCTAAAACAAGATGAACAATCAAAGATGAAAATGTGGGATGATTGGGTTAAAAGCGAACCGGCGGAACTAGTGTTTGAGCGGTTTCCGTTTGAACATCCGTTGGTGATTATGTATAGCTCAGGTACCAGTGGCCCACCGAAGTGTATTGTGCATGGCGCTGGAGGAACACTTTTACAGCAAACGAAAGAACTGCTGCTGCATTGCGATCTGCGGGTGGACGATAATCTTCTGTACGTCACTACGACCGGTTGGATGATGTGGAATTGGATGCTCGCTGGTCTGTATGCTGGTGCGAGCATTACGCTGTTTGACGGATTCCCCGCCCGCCCGTCGTTAAATCGTCTTTGGGATATTGTCGCTGATTGTGGCATCACACATTTTGGCACAAGCCCCAAGTTTTTATCCACCTGTCGACGCCGACTGGAATTGAAATCAAGCCATGATTTGTCAAAATTGCGTGTGATTTTAAGTACCGGTTCTCCATTGGCGAAGGAGGAGTTCGAATGGGTGTATGAGCACGTTAAATCCGATATTCAGTTGAGTTCCATTAGTGGGGGGACGGACATCATTTCCTGTTTCATGCTTGGCAACCCGTTATTACCGGTGTTTTGCAGCGAGTTACAGTGTTACGGGTTGGGTATGGATATTCGGGTGGGTGAAGGCGATGCGTCTAAAGGAGAACTCGTATGCTGTACCCCATTTGTCAGCATGCCGATTCAGTTTTGGAATGACGCGGATGGGAGTCGCTATAATGAAGCCTATTTTTCGAGGGCGGATGGGCATTGGTGGCACGGTGACATGATCGAGTTTACTGGAAGTCAGGGTTCGTGCGGCGGAATTATAGTCCACGGTCGTAGTGACGCTACTTTGAAGCCAGGAGGCGTTCGAATTGGCACGGCAGAAATTTATCGGGTCGTAGAATCGTTAACGGAAGTGGATGATAGTATCGTTGTGGGGCAACCCTGGAGGGGCGACATGCGGGTAGTGCTGTTTGTTAAACTTGCTGAGAATATTGAGTTGGATGATAAACTCAAAAGTCGAATTCGGGACTGGATTCGTCGCGAAGCGTCTGCCCGTCACGTTCCAGCATTGATTATCCAAGTACCCGAAATCCCGTATACTCGTAGTGGAAAGAAAGTCGAACTAGCGGTACGGGCGATTGTATGTGGTGATGAACTGTCAAACCGTGGATCGATTTCCAACCCAATGTCCCTCGATAGCTTTGAAAAGTTGTTGTAATTGAAGGTGGTTTACTTAGCAGGATTGTGAGGCAATATTATGGCTGAATCCGCGTATCTTAGTTGGAATTTAGCTTTTGCGTTGATTCTATTAACGGTCTTTATTGGTTGCTGGATATTGAATTCATTATCAGCACCGGGCAACTGGTTGATGGTCCTGTGTGCTGCGCTGTATTCATGGTTGATGCCTGCAGTTTCGCCCTACGCATTTGGATGGTGGGTGGTGGCGGTGCTGGCCGTACTAGCTGGAATTGGTGAATTATTGGAGTTGGCAACTAGCGCCGTCGGGACCCGGAAAGCGGGTGGCAGTCGTAAGGGGGCAAGTTTAGCAGTGGTCGGATCGTTTGTGGGTAGTATTGTTGGAGTGATATTGGGGATTCCCGTTCCAATTCCGTTAATTGGATCGTTAGTCGGCGCATTGTTGTTTGCGGGAGGCGGGGCTATGATCGGCGCTTATTTAGGCGAACGTTGGGATGGTAAGGGAAATCGAGAGGCCTGGCGCATCGGTTTCAATAGCTTTTGGGCAAGGTTGGTGGGATCGTGTATCAAGCTATTATGTGGGCTAATCATGATCGCTGTTGTCGGTGTCGCAATGCTGGCGTAACGTGATTAGGTGCGGCAGCGGAGCAACGGTCAGTAAGTGAGAGGTCCCGTCTAGGGTACCTGCCGCTTAGTTCCTTCTAGTTGGTTCAGCGCCCGATTCAAGACGCGAATGACATATTTTCCATTGGCATAGAGGTCCGTACGTGGTTTTAATGCCGCGTGCATTTGTGGGATGACAGGCCGCGCCTGATCTTCAATTTCGTCCAATACGATTGCCGCATGCAGACGTTCCCACTGACTACCTTGTTCTAGTTCCTTTGTTAAGACCGGCAAGGCAGCGTCGGGTTGCCCAAGGCGGCACAAGGCGCGGGCTGCAGCTGTACGACAGACCGATGATGGATCCATGTGCATGACCTTGTTTAGCTGTTTAGCAGTTCCGTTTGCGTGCTGTGCGTGATTGCCCAAACCGATTGCTCCCCAATACCGGACGGCAGCGTCAATGTCGCTTAGAGCTAGTGTTAATTCGGGAATCGCCTCGGCTCCCGCCGAAGCTAGCAAGGCTGTCGTAGCGACTCGTTTATACAACGTGGGATCTTTTGAGCCACGCAGGATGTCGTACTGGTTGCCGACAATCTCCTGACGGGTGATTAGTATTGGCTCGGCGATCAGTCCCAAATCCTTGGTATCCGTTACCCACTGTATGTGGGCGCCGCGTAAACGCTCGAGGATAGTTTGATGATCCGGACTGGTGGCCAGGTTTTGCAGTTCGTGGGGATCCACTGATACATCGTAAAGTTCCTCAACCGGTTTGCTTGGACTGAAGAAAAATGCCGCGTGTTTGGAGAGTTCGTCGTTTAGATAACCTTGCCGCAGCGCTTGCATGGTTGCGCCTTTTTCCGGAGTATTCATATATTGATAAAATGTTTTCAGCGGTTCGTAATTTCGTATGTATTTATACTGTTTGTCACGCACCATACGAATAATGTCATATCGTTCGTCCATGCGATCGCGAGCGGCGAATACGTACTCTCTGCGGGGAGTCAAATCTTTTCCCAAAAAGGCGCGACCCTGGACGTGTTGCGGTGTAGGCACGTCGGCCAGACGTTGAACCGTCGGTCCCAAGTCAATCGAACTTATTAGTTCGTCGGTTATCGTTCCCGGAATTCCCTGATGTGGATGCCTGAACTCTGTGGGAATACGGACGATTAAAGGGATATGCGTCCCCGAGTCATAGAGCCAGCGTTTACCCCGCGGTAGACCGACACCGTGATCCGACCAAAAAAAGATAATCGTATTTTCGTAGAGCCCAGCCTCTTTGAGGTCCTGTATATGTCCACGGCACCAATGATCCAGAGCGGTGATTAGCTCATAATTTCTTTTCCAATCCTCCCGTGTGGCAGGGGTGTCCGGATAGTACGGGGGGAGTGTTGTTAAAGCAGCGGCGTCCTGACGTTCTGCGGGTGATAGTTTGCTTGTTACGGATTTGTACTTGGCGGTCCCGGCAATGCCGCTCTCATGGCATCCGGTAAAATTGAACACCGAAAAAAAAGGCGTTGATTTGTCAGGTCGGTTTTTCCAATGTGCCTTGCCCGAAGATGCGTCCCAAGTTCCCTTTGGAGGTGTGAATTGATAGTCCGTTTTGGAATTGTTGGTGCAGTAATATCCAGCGTCTTGAAGTTGTTTTGTGAATGGTTGTATGTATGCAGGCAACGCTGCGCGGCAACGCATGTGATGCGTGCCTAAGGTTGTCTGATACATTCCTGTAATGATTCCGCTACGGCAGGGCGCACAAACTCCGGCAGTTGTAAATGCATGGGTATAGCGCACGCCTTCCGTAGCAAGTTGATCCAACGCCGGTGTAATGGCGTGTGGATCTCCGTAACATCCGAGGTGTGGTGAAATATCCTCCGCCGAGAGCCACAGAATATTAGGGCGATCAGCGGAATGCGCTACCAACGGAAGAAATATCAATAAGAAGAGTATCTGAGGTTTCATAAATAACCTGTGCAAATATATAGCGTTTACCAGTTTAAAAGCGTGGGCTTTTGGGCGACCCAACCGGTGTTGCTGGGAAACAAAGTGTCCATGTGAACAATCTGGGGTTCGCTGCAGAACATGGATTCAACCTCGGCTTGCCACTTCAAGAAATGAGGTGTTTGTAAATGAAATTGGAATGCCGCCTCGTCGGTGTAGACCTCGTATAAATAGAAACGGGTAGCGACGGAGGTATCTCGGTGTATATCAAAGCGGAGACAGTCGGGTTCGTCGCGGACACTGCCCTCGGCGTCACCGTAACTGGCGTTCATGAAGGCGTCGATATCTGTTTCAATAACGTCAATGGTGACAAAAATGGAATACATGAGTTTAGGTCCAGTTAAAGACAACGAATGGCATAGCACGGTAAGGAATGAGTCTTACTTACCTCGTAATATAGACATTACGACCAGATATCGGAAATAAATTTTCCTTCGGAAACCGCGTGAGGTCGCCCACCGATACCGGGAATCGTCCACGAAGGATCGACCCCCAGAGCCTCTAAAATGGTTCGAGAAAGATCTTCGGGTGTGACCATGTTTTCCGTGGCGTAGGCCGCATCCCTGTCGGTCCGGCCATATACGAAACCTCGCTTAATACCGCCCCCAGCCAAAACCGCAGGAAAAAGGGTACTCCAATGATCACGTCCCCATCCGTCCTTGGCTTTGGGTGTTCTTCCCATTTCGCCCATGCAAACCACTAGGGTTTCGTCCAACAGTCCACGATCTTCGAGATCCAGTACGAGCGTCGACAGAGCGGAATCAAGTGTGGGAAGGAGGTGTTTATCCAGTGTTTCGCAATTTCTGTGGGAGTCCCAACTGTAACCATCGACGCAGTCATAGTGGACAGTCACAAATCTGGTGCCCGCCTCAATAAGCCGCCGAGCGACCAGCGCCGATTGGCCAAAAAGATGGTTGCCGTATTGTTTTCGTAACTTGTCAGGTTCCTTAGTGACATCGAATGCGATACGGGTTTCCTCGGAGGAAACGAGATCGAGCGCTTTTTGGCGAAAGTCATTCATGGCTCCGACACCCGAATTTGCTTGTAACCGATCTCGCTGGCGATTGAATTGGTTTAACAGTGTGTTGCGTGTGACAAGACGTTCCATTTGAAGGTCAGGCAGTAACTGTAGGCCATCGATTTCAAAGTTCAGTTCCTCGTCAGCCATGTCCCTCCAATAGGGATTGTCATCCGCATCTTTTTTGTCAATTCGTGTGATAAGCGGTTCATCCAAGGGAGGTAAGAATCCAGCCGTTTCCCCGGGGCGTTTCAGTGGCACTTTGTAATTCTGGAGTCGGCCGAGAGAATTGGGGAGAACGACATAAGGTGGTTTATTACTGGTGGAACCCTGCCGCCGCTCAAAGTGCTTTACAACGGATCCCATAGATGGCCAGTCCTGTGGTGTTACATTAAATCCTCCTCCGATCGGAACCTGCCAACGGTGGCCGGTTTGTACGTAATGGCCACCGCCGCTATGGTCATTGAAATCGTGGCTCATTGTCTTGATCACTGTGAGCCGATCCGTTATGGCAGCCGTCAAAGGAAGCTTTTCACAAATGTGCAAGCCGGGTGTTTTACACGGAGTGGGTTTCCATGGTCCGCGAATAGTGGTGGGCGCGGTTGGTTTCATGTCGAAGGTCTCCAGTTGACTGGGACCACCAAAGAGAAACAGAAAGATTACGTTTTTAACCCGTGGCGTCGGCCCTGTACCTATTTGTTGGGCCGCGAGTACATCTGGGAGATTTAAGCCTAGCAGTCCGGCGCCGGCGGCCTGAATTAGGGCGCGTCGTTGGCGATTCGGTCTTTCTCGGGTCACTGTTAACATGAATTTATGATGGCTAAATTGCTAGCTCAGTTACGTATGCCTGTAAGGCTGATGCATCCAAAGCAATTGCGTTATTTAGCTTTCCCTATGCAAAACAAATGGTTTTCTCCACGAATGAACAGTTGGTCGTGGGCTATGGCAGGTGACGCATAACAATATTCTTCCAGTCGATTTTCTGCTACAACCTGCAACACCGGTCCTGGTTTCACAACTTTCATGGTACCGTCATCCGCTAATAAATAGGCCAGACCATTGGCTTTGAGCAAGGATGCGCTGAAATGGTTTCCTAGGCGATCTTGCCACAAGCGGGTACCGTCTTTGGTATGAAAACAGTTAGCCGTTCCCCGATCGTCCGCCACCAACAGGAAGTCGTCGATGACAACCGGCGACGGGACATAGCAACGGACATTGGTAACATGCCACTTAACATGACTGTCGCTGACATCACCGGAACCACGCGGATCGATACCCATCACGTGGTACGTGGGGAATCCAGCGCAGACAAAAAACAAGCTGCCATCGAATACCATAGACGCGACGAATTGTTCTGTTGGCCCTTCGACGATCCAGCGAACCTGTCCGGTATCCGGGTCGAGGCTGACAACCCGTTTTGACCCTGACACCACTAGATGCTGTTCACCGTCGATGTTTCGTAAAAGTGGAGTCGCATAGCTGCGTATTCCGTATTTCCGTTCAGTTTTCCACACCGTTTTACCAGTTTTGTTATTGAGGGCGATGATATAGGATTGACCGTCATGGTCGCCATTGAGAATGACAAGGTCCTTATAGAGGACTGGGCATGTACTAAAACCATGCGCGCTGATGAAATCTCCAGGCTTGACGAGCCATTTCAAATTTCCCTCGAAATCATAGGCGGCGGCCACCATTTTTCCTGGGAAGATATTGCGGGCACCTCCCACATTGGGTGCGGGAATTTCCCGATCCTCGGCTTCAAAGAAAGTGACGTAGATCAGTTTTCCATCCGTAGCCGGTGTGCTAGAAGCGAAACTATTTAAGGAGTGCTTCTTTTCCAAGCGAGATTTCAAAACCTCACGATTCCACAAGACCTTACCCGATTTGCGATCTATGGCTATCAGTTGCCGTGATTGTGTTTGGAGATTGCAAGTGGCGATGAAGACGTGGTCTTCCCAAATTATCGGAGATGCGTGTCCCGTTCCAGGTATTGGCGTTTTCCAAAGGATGTTTTTTCCAGTGGCTGCATCCCATTCCAGCGGCAGCGATTGAGAAGTACTGCTGCCGTCGCCCCGCGGTCCCCGCCACCCCGGCCAATTCTCCGCTGTTGCGACGAGCGTTAGGATGGGAATTAGAAGGACTGTAAGCAATCTGTAAATAGGACGCATATTGACGATCTCATGAAGGGTCAGATGGTAATTTGTTAGTGTTTCGATTGGTATCCATTTTACCACATACCTAACGATGTTTGCAAAGTAGTAACGAACCAGTCATTAGAGCTGGCGGATGGGTTCGGCCCGCGATAGCGTGTCTTGAATTCCCTGAGGAATCTGTGGCAAGAGACGCACCTCTCCCGGATCCACGAGTGTGTGTAGGATTGTCGAAGTAAGCTGGGCGGTTGTCACTGGTTCGCTGATTGGTTTTCCACCGGTTTTGTCCGACTGCCCAATCACTTGGCCCATGTTTAGGCCACCACCGGCAAGCACCAGAGGGCAAATGCCGCCCCAGTGATCACGGCCTGCCTTATTATTTATTCGCGGTGTACGTCCAAACTCACCTGTAATCACTAGCAGTACGTCATCGGACATTCCTCGCTGCTCCAGATCCTCGATAAAGGCTGTGACCGCTTTATCGACCGCTCCGCCGAGACAGGGAATACCGTCATCGACACCAAATCGATTTCCGTGTAAATCCCATCCAGTACTGGTGACTGTTACAAAACCGCATCCGGCTTCTACCATCCTCCGCGCCAGCAGCATTTGGCGACCTAAGAAAACAGGGCTTTGATTTGCAAATCCCGCTTTATTCGGTTTCTTTTTAAATACCGCAGGGGGTATCTGGAATTCCTGAGTGTCGTATTGTTCTATGACAGATGGGGCCTCGTCAGAAAGGTCAAACGAACGCGCGATACCGTTGAGCAATACGTCGAACGCCTGTTGTGTAAACTGATTAGCGCTATCCAATGTTTTCTGATTGTCGAGGTTGCGCCGAAGTGTATCCAACTTGCTAAGTAAAGTGCGACGATCATCCAATCTCGGTGTTGCGATACCCAGCGTCATGTCTGACTGGAGGTTGCCAGATCCGCTAGGATCAAATGGTGCCCAACTCGCCCCTAGTTTATTTGGCGGATTCAGGCGTGCAGTGTAATCAGGATTGCCAATGAAATCGGCTCCCGCGGCACGCGGTCCTAGGATGACATTGTTTGGCATTCCTGTCGCGGGGTTGATGGTGCCGGCAATGCGTGAATAGAGGTTTCCTAGATTAGCCTTAGTGGGATTACCGCCGGACGCCATGTATGCGGTGGCCGTGCCATGGGAGGTCATTCCATTGCGAAAACACCGCACGATCGCTAACTTGTCAGCGTGTTTGGCAAGCCCCGTAAAATGACTTCCAAATGTAACGCCTGGCAATGCGGTTTGGGTTTCTCCAAACATCGCTCGATAGCCACTCGGAGCGCCCATTTTCGGATCAAATGTCTCGTGTTGCGGTGGGCCACCACCCAAGAAAAGTAGTACAACGGATTTGTTACGAATGACTGTGGGATCAATTGATCTAGCTCTGAGTAGGTCGGTCAGCGCTAGCGAGCCAAGACCGAGCGTACCGGCAGTTAGAAAGCTGCGACGGCTATGTTGGTGTGGACGGATGGAAAACATGCTTAGGGCTCTACAAAAGTTCGGCAATCGGTTGATGATCCGTCACATAATGAGGCCGCCCTGTTAAATCAGGCACTGTAGCCGTATTGGGATTGATTCCCATCTTTTTATACAAAGTTGCGATAACTTCTCCGAAGTGTGTTGGTCGATCCGCTGGGAGTGCCGCGTGCTTGTCTGTTGCACCGATGACTTGTCCAGTACGCAGGCCTCCGCCTGCGAGTAGTCCACCGCCAACTTGAGGCCAATGGTCGCGACCAGCATTCTTGTTGATGCGGGGAGTACGTCCAAATTCGCCCCAGGCCACCACAGACACATCATCCGCCATGCCTCGATCGTGAAGGTCCTGAATCAATGCGGCTAACGCTTTGTCGAAATAGGGGAGGTGCGTATCGCGAGCTTCAGAGAAATTGTTACTATGGAAATCCCAGCGACCAAAATTTAATGTAACCACACGGCAGCCAGCTTCGACAAGTCGTCGTGCCAACAGAAAATGTTGGTTGTTGCGAGGTGCACCGTCTCCGTAGCGTTTCTCGTGCCCTTGCCCATAGAGTTCTAGGGTGGCGGGATCTTCATTAGATAGATCTAAGGCACGGGCAAGTTTACTAGATGTGAGTATACCTAAGGCTTGTTCAGTAATGTCTCCAACTTGGTCAAATACGCGATCACTATCCATTTTCCGTCGAAATTGATCAAACTGAGCCAGTAGTGCCGTCCGATCGGTTAATCGATCTTTGTTCGCGCCATTGAGAACCATGTCACTGCGAGCAGGTCCGGACGGTCGAAACGCGGCGTGGGAGATCCCTAGAAATCCAGGGAGTCCAGGTGAGCCATACGGTGGATGACCGGCATTGGGAGCAAGCCCGACAAACGCTGGAACATCCGGACTGGTGGGTCCTTGCAAGCTGGAGATGGTCGACCCCATCGATGGCCAACCGCCGGTTGGCTCGTTGACTTTAGCGCGACCCGTGTAACAAATATAGGAATCATGTGAACCGTTAGGAGAACCAACGACCGCGCGTAAGGGCACGCATTTGTCCATGATTTTTGCGAGGTTGGGCATGTGTTCGCAAATTTGAATGCCATTTACATTTGTCGAGATTGGTTGGAAGTCGCCGCGTATTTCTGCCGGCGCGTCTGGTTTCAGATCATACATATCCTGGTGCGGAGGTGCTCCCACCAAGTAGATCATGATGATGGCTTTGTTGGATCCGCTAATGCCGGCTTGTGATTCCAAGTGCAATAACTGACTGAGCGTTAATCCCCCCATTCCGAGGGCGCCGGCCTGTAAAAATCCACGACGGGTCATTCCGTTGCATAGTTTAAATTGTTCTGAGCCGAGTTGCAGCATAATTGTCCCTAAGAATGATGAGTTCCGGAGTATTATTTATTACTATTTTATTATATCGACCATCTAGCAAAAGTTGAAACAGGAATATTACTTTTGCGGCGCTGAGTATGGCAGAATTTAGCGATTTCCCGTATCCGTACTGTCATTATGGGGGGGTGTGATAGCTTATAGCCTGCGGGCTATTGGATTGTTGTCGGTCGAATCAGGCAATAATCTGTTTAATCGGAGCGACGTGTTCCACTCCAACGAGTCGTTGGTCGAGGCCATCAAAGAAATAGGACAGGCGATTGGGGTCAAAACCGAGTTGGTTTAGGATGGTTGCATGAAAGTCACGCACATGAAATCTGTCTTCCACAGCGCGACTCCCTAATTCATCGGTCGTGCCGACGCTAACGCCGCCCTTGATACCGCCGCCCGCCATCCACATTGTAAATCCATAACTATTGTGATCGCGGCCTGTGCCTTTGGCATATTCGGCAGTCGGTTGTCGGCCAAATTCACCGCCCCAAACGATCAGCGTATCTTTGAGCATGTCGCGTTGTTTCAGATCTTTGAGCAGTCCCGCGATCGGTTTATCGGTTTCGCCGGCGTGTAAATCATGGTTGGTTTTCAGATCACCATGAGCGTCCCAGTTGGCATCATTATGGTTGCCACCCGAGTAGATTTGAATAAATCGGACACCTCTCTCGACCAAACGTCGTGCCAGCAAGCACTGTCGGCCGAAGGGTTTAGTGCGAGGATCGTTCAAGCCGTAAAGGTTATGCGTAGCTTCGGTTTCCTTTTCAATATCCGTAGCTTCGGGGGCAGCGGTTTGCATGCGAAAAGCAAGTTCATAGTTTGCGATGCGGGCGGCAAGTTG
The DNA here is from genome assembly GCA_963934735.1 of uncultured Planctomycetaceae bacterium. GTDB lineage: Bacteria > Planctomycetota > Planctomycetia > Pirellulales > Pirellulaceae > UBA721. The sequence goes on along the minus strand of CAWVZW010000007.1, from coordinate 2,557 downwards.
GGAATTGGCCGCACGCTGCTTCTGATGCTCCTCGTTATATGTTTTGATGGTTTGCAGAATCTTTTGCTGTACTTCGCGGCTCATTCCGGTAGGCGGTTCGAGGTTTAAAATCGGCGTCCCTTGACTGCGCATGATCGTCGCCTGATAGCTCGCGGGCATGTATCCGCAACTCCAGTTTTTGGCGCCTGAGATAGGTCCTCCGCGGGGATCTAACATAACAACGAACCCAGGTAGGTTTTGGTTTTCACTTCCCAGTCCGTAGGTTACCCATGAACCAAGGCAAGGACTTCCACTAAGAATACGGCCGCTATTCATCATCAGCATGGCGGAACCATGGATCGGCGAATCTGCAGTCATTGAGTGGAGAAAGGCGATGTCGTCCACCATTTCCGCGGTGTGAGGAAAGAGGCTGGAAACCCATTTGCCGCATTCACCATGCTGTTTGAAATCCCAGCGGGGTTCCACGATACGCCCCTGAGTCTTGTGCCCACCACGCCCGAACGTTTTGACGTCAATGGTTTTGTTGTCCATGCCCTTCATGGTCGGTTTGTAATCGAATGTATCGATGTGACTGGGACCGCCATACATATAGAGGAAGATGACGGATTTCGCTTTTGCAGGAAAATGAGGCTTTTTGGGTGAAAGTGGATTTTCCCAAGCCGTCTGTCCATCGGCAGCAACAACTTGATTTTGCAGAAACCCATCATCGCCAAGTAAGGCTGCAAGGCTAGTAGCGGTGAATCCGGCACCGGTTTGCCAAATAAACTCGCGTCGTGTTCGTCCGCAGAAATTCTGAGTCATGATAATATTCTCGGCTTTTTGTGTTTAGTCGGGGAGAAACAATTAATTAGTTAGTCAACGTAAAGGAACTCGTTCAGGTTGTAGCTGACGAGGCAGAAGTACTTAAGTGCGTCCCGCTCTGAGACACCTACCTTAATAAGTTGATCAATTAGTTGGACACCGCGGTCTATCTCATTTTGAGTAACGCGGCGTTGGGTCACTTGATTTAACGCCTGCTGAATTTGAGCGGCAAGATCGTCGGGTGATTGTTTTCTGAGGAAATCAGCGAAGATGCCTGCTTGGCGATTTGTGAAATCGCTGTTCAGTAGGCTTAGTGACTGGGTAGGTTGAGTTGTTGTGAACCGTACGGGACAGGTAGAATCCACATCCGCTAGATCGAAATTGGCCAGTAAAGGCAACACTAGTGAGCGTTTAACAAATATGTAAATCGCCCGCCGTGCGCGTTGTTCTTCATTGGATGAACCCCACCCGGAACCTGGTCTGGATTGTCCGTGGAGCACCTCGGGTGCAATGATCGGGTAAAAGCTTGGTCCCCCCATTTGTAGGTTTAAAGATTGGTTTGCTGCGAGAATCGAGTCACGCAGTTCTTCACTAGTGAGTCGGCGAGGATTGAAACGCCAAATCAACTGATTGGTGGGGTCCTTGGACTCACCGAGTTTGCTGCTTTGCGAACTCATTTGGTACGTCGTCGAAAGCATAATTAGTTTGTGCATGCGTTTGAGTTTCCACTCACCGTCCATCAATTCGTTTGCTAAATAATCGAGCAATTCTGGGTTTGACGGTGCCAGTCCACCAGCCCCGAAGTTGTTGGAAGTTGCAATGATCCCATAACCGAAATGGTGTTGCCAAAGTCGATTGGCCATTACTCGGGCCGTCAGTGGATTCTGTTTGCTGGTAATCCAATTGGCAAGAGCCGTACGGCGACCACTGCTTTGACCGTGTACGGATGGATGAATTTCGGGCTCCGGAGGAGAAAGAACCGAGGGGAAACCTGGCTCAACTTTGTCGGCTTGCACGTTGGCATTCCCACGTACTAAAACAAACGTCTCTCGGGGATTGGGACCAATCTCCTTAATGACTAACGTCTTAGCAATTTCGGCCGGGCGAGTATCGAGAATGGTTTTACGGCGGTTTACTGCGGCAACATATTTTTCAACAAGTTGTTTGGATAAACCCTTGCCGATATACTTCTGAGCAATATCAACCCGCACGCCAATTGCCTTGAAGTCTTCTTTTTCCGGTGGAGTCATGAGGCCTTGGAGGCGGTTGTTAAGGTTATTAATGGTGCGATCTAATTCGCCGAGTTCTTTGTCAAGTTGCTGTCGCATCTGTGATTGGATCGTTTGGTCGGCATTGACGGCAATCGGGCCAATGGAAGCGGATTCAACGGTGTCATGGCCTCGCACACCATAACGTCGGAAGCCCGAGAAGAACGCTAAAAATTTATAGTAGTCCTTTTGAGAGATCGGATCGAGTTTGTGGTCATGACAGCGAGCACAGTTAATCGTCATGCCCAGAAAGACTTGTGATGTTGTAAGTAAGATATCGTCAAGATCGTCATAGAGTGCCTGCTTTTGACTTACAGGTTCATCATCCCAGATGCCCAGACGGTAATATCCAGTTGCGGTGATCGAATCCTCTGTGAGCGATTCAAATTCATCGCCGGCTAACTGTTCCTTTATAAACAGGTCGTAAGGTTTGTCATCGTTAAAACTGCGGATGACGTAGTCGCGGTATCGCCACGCGAAAGGTTTGG